>JAVEEO010000106.1 GCA_030840415.1 Pseudonocardiales bacterium
GCGTGGCGGTCAGCAGGTCGGTCAGCTCCAGCGCGGCGAACACCGTGCCGATCTCGTGGAAGCCGTCGGGTCGCAGCGGTCCCACCGCCAGCTGGAGATTGATCTTGGCCGGAACCCGGACGCTCACCGCACCGGAAGTCAAGGCCACCCCAGCGATGCTAGTGCAGTGGTCCGGGCGCCCCGATTTCTCCGTCGCCGGGCCGTCCTTGTAAGCTTGCAGGGTTGCCTCGGCGAGGGAGCCCGCAGGCCGGCTGAGTGATCGGCAGGCCGCTGCGGTGGGCCCGTTATCGACGCGGTGCTTGCCGGCGCTGTGTTGAAACCTGTGGTGGCCGCGGGAGGACCGCGGACCTGCGACAGCCGCGCGCCCGGGCAACACCGCGTTCGACCTTGCACCACGCTCGCCGCCATTACCTGAGCACCACTGCCGCAGTACCGACAAGTCCGCACCACTATGCAACAGGAGCGCCTCCGTGTCTGAAGTTCGCTTGGCCGCCGAAGTACGTACCGAGTTCGGCAAGGGTGGCGCCCGCCGTACCCGTCGTTCCGGCAAGATCCCCGCTGTCATCTACGGTCACGGAGCCGACCCGCGGCATGTGTCCCTGCCGGCCCGCGAGTTCGCCCAGGCGATCAAGCGTGGCGGCGGCAACGTGCTGCTGACCCTCACCGTGGACGGCAAGGACGAGCTCACCATTCCCAAGGCGGTGCAGCGGCACCCGATCCGGGGCGACTTCGAGCACGTCGACCTGATCGCGGTGCGTCGCGGCGAGCGGGTCACCATCGACGTTCCGCTGCTGGTGACCGGCGACATCGCCCCCGGGGCGATGCTGGGCCAGGAGCACACCACCGTGCAGATCGAGGCCGAGGCCACCCACCTGCCCAGCGAGATCGAGGTGTCGGTCGCTGGTCTGGACGCGGGCGCACACATCACCGCCGGCGACCTGACCCTGCCGTCGGGCACCACACTGGTGACCGACGCCGAGACGCTGCTGCTCAACGTCGTCACCGCGCCGACCGCCGAGGACATCGAGGCCGACACCGCCGAGTCGATCGCCGGGCTGGGCATCGTCGAGGACGCGCCGGAGACCGAGACCGACGGCGAGGCCGCGCGGGACAACGCCGAGGGCGAGTCCAACTAGGCACGCACTGCGCTGGGCCGCGGTGCAGGTTCTCAGCCGATAGCCGAGGGGCCCGGACTGCCATGACCGACGAGCGATACCTGATCGTCGGGCTCGGCAATCCGGGCCCTCGCTATGCCGGCACCCGGCACAACGCCGGGTTCGGGGTCGCCGACGAGTTGGCGGTGCGGATCGGCCAGCCGTTCAAGGCCCACAAGGCGCGGGCCGACGTAGTCGAGGGCCGGTTGGCCGGTCAGCCGGTGGTGCTGGCCAAGCCGCGGTCCTACATGAACGAATCCGGCGGCCCGATCGTGGCGGTCAGCCGGTTCTACAAGGTCGACGTCGCCCGGATCGTCGTCGTGCACGACGAGCTCGACCTGCCCTTCGGTGCCCTGCGGCTCAAGCGCGGCGGTGGCGAGGGCGGCCACAAC
This sequence comes from Pseudonocardiales bacterium, assembly GCA_030840415.1. Classification (GTDB taxonomy): domain Bacteria; phylum Actinomycetota; class Actinomycetes; order Mycobacteriales; family Jatrophihabitantaceae; genus Jatrophihabitans_A. The sequence goes on from JAVEEO010000106.1 coordinate 1,547, forward strand.
GGGCTCAAGTCCACCAGCGCGGCGCTGGGTTCCAAGGACTACCTGCGGGTGCGGTTCGGGATCGGCCGGCCGCCGGGGCGGCAGGACCCGGCCGACTACGTGCTGCGCGAGTTCGCCGCCGCCGAGCGCAAGGAGCTGGCCTTCCTGTTCGACCGGGCCGCCGACGCGGTGGAAGCGTTGCGGACCAAGCGCCTGGAGCCGGCCCAGAACGCGTTCCACAGCTGAGGCCGCTCCCGCCGATCGCGCTCACCGGGCCGGTCGCCGCCGGGTGCGATACCTTCTGCGCTGGTCTGCAGGATGGAATCGGGCCTACCACCCCGCATCGGGTGCAGGCCTGCGAAGGAGAGCGATGAGAGCCAGCCGGATCGTTATCGGCGCTGTCCTGAGCGGCCTGGCGGCCAGCTCGCTGGCCGTGCTGGCGTCGCTGGCGCCACCACTGGCCGCGCCGGCCGCGGCGGCCACCCAGCCGAACCAGGTCATCACCGTGCAGGCCGCCAGCTCCAGCTCCACCACCGCCAAGCTGGACCTCTGGCAGCGTTCCAGCCTCGGCGGTTTCTGGCACGCGGCCGGCCCGGTGTCGGCCTACGTCGGCTCGCGGGGCGTCGGGCACACCAGCGAGGGTCTGTCGATCACCCCGGCCGGGGTCTTCGGCCTCACCCAGGCCTTCGGCAACCAGCCCAGCAACGGCACCAGGTTGCCGTACTTCCAAGCCGGCCGGTCGGACTGGTGGAACGGCGAGTCGTCCTCGCCGGCCTACAACACCCATGTGGTGCAAGCGAATTCGCCCGGCCCGCACAGTGAGAACCTCTACACCGTCGGTGCGGTGTACGCCCACGCCGTGGTGATCGACTACAACCGGTTCCCGGTGGTGCCCGGCGCCGGCTCGGCGTTCTTCCTGCACATCGCCAACGGCCGGCCGACCGCCGGCTGCGTCTCGGTGCCGTCGGCGTCGCTGGACTCGATCATGCGCTGGCTGAACCCGACCGCGCACCCGGTGATCTCGATCGGGGTGGGCAGTCAGGCGATGAGCATCGTCAACCAGGCCAACGCCGCCGCGGCCCTGCACAACCCGAAGGGCTACCTGGACTCGGTGACCGGCGGCCGGGGCACCGTCCGGTCGAGCGGGTGGGCCTTCGACCCGGACCTGCCGAGCTACCCGCTGCACATCGACGCCTACGTCGACGGCCGGATGCGCGGCCGGTTCTCGACCGGGGTGGCCCGTCCGGACGTGGCGTCGGCGCTGCACGCCGGGCCGAATACCGGCTTCGCCTTCTCGCTCGGCAGCCTGCCCGCCGGCCGGCACACGGTCTGCGTCTACGCGCTGAACCTGCGGCTGGGCACCGGCAACCCGAGGCTGGGCTGCAAGGCGGTCACCGTCGGCTGACGCTGACCGAGCGGTCCGATGCGCGTCCTGTGGTTCGCCCAGCACGAGGTGCCGGCAGCGCTGCTGGCGCAGATGGTGGCCCTGCAGGATCAGGCCTGGCCGCGCGGCGCCGGCGAGGCGTGGACCGATCACGACCCGGCCCTGCACCCGGAGACGATGATGCTGGTGGACGACCGAAGCGTCGTGCTGGCGTCACTGGCCATCCTGTCGAAGGTGATCACCCACGACGGCCGGCACTTCGCCGCGTCCGGGCTCAGCACCGTGGTCACCGACCGGGCGCACCGCGGCCGCGGCTACGGCCACCGGCTGGTCACCGCGGCCCGCGAGCGGATCGCCGAGGGCGGCGCGGACCTGGGCATCTTCAGCTGCGACCGGCCGCTGGCCGGGTTCTACCGTCGCGCCGGCTGGCGGGTGCTTCCCGGCACGGTGCTGATCGGCGGCACTCCGGACGACCCGTTACCCAGCGACCGGTTCGACAAGGTCGTG
>JAVEEO010000110.1 GCA_030840415.1 Pseudonocardiales bacterium
AACCACGACGACATGTCGCACCCGCGCAATGACACCTCCAGCCCGGACTACGGCGCCGACCCGTACGAGCGCACCATCAACAACGCGACCTGCGTCAACCTGCCGGCTGAGGGACCGCACGTGCTCGGCGTCACCGCGATCGGCCCGTCGGGCAAGAAGGCCGACTACTCCAACTACACCACCGACCTGACCGGCAACGAGGTCGAGTTCGCCGCTCCCGGCGGCTGGTTCCGGGACGGCTTCGGCACGCCCGGCTTCCGCACCAACGAGAACGAGATCCTGTCCACCGCGCCGACCCACGTGCTGCAGGAGGAGGGCCTGGTCGACGCCGACGGCAACATCACCCCAGCCGGCCTCGCCCTGGGTGTGAAGAAGGACTGCACCGACGACGGTCAGTGCGGCTTCTACCAGTACCTGCAGGGCACCTCGATGGCATCGCCGCACGCCGCCGGTGTCGCCGCCCTGGCGGTCAGCGCGCACGGCACCAAGGACGCCGACGCCAAGCGCGGCCTGACCATGGACCCGGACGCGGTGGCCGCCCTGATGGCCGCGACCGCGACCGACCACGCCTGCCCGGCCGGCGGTGTGCAGTCCTACACCCAGGAAGGCCGCTCCGCGGAGTTCACCGCCACCTGCGTCGGAACCCCGGAGTTCAACGGCTTCTACGGCGCGGGCATCGTCAACGCCCTGGGAGTCGTCCAGTAGTACCGACTGCTGCAACGAGTGCGGCGGTGGCCTTCGGGCCGCCGCCGCACTCGCGTGTTCGGCCCCCTTCGCGCTCTGGCCGGCCTGGTCGGTGACCGCTACGCCTAGCCCGGCAGGCGCGGACCAGGCCGGGTTCCGAATTTGTGCGGGCCGACCGCTGGACGTGGTTGCCCGGCGGCGGATGGACCGGTCCGGAGCTGAGCCGACGAGGAGACTTGAACTCCTAACCGCCCGATTACAAGTCGGGTGCGCTACCAATTGCGCCACGCCGGCCGGTGCGGGCACGAGCGCCGCAGGCCTCGACCATCCTAGTCCGCGGGTCGGTGTGGCCCCGGGCGGCAATCGCCGGTGCCGGCGGGGTACGAATGACGCTACGAGCAGCGACTGACCTACCCGCAGCGCCACGAGGAGCAGCCGATGACCCGCGCACACCGCCCCAAGGCCGGCTTCTGGATCCGGCTGTGCGTCGTGATCCTCTACCCGCTGGACTCGCTGCTGTTCAAGATCCGCTGGCACCACCTGGACCGGATGCCCGCTCGCGGCGGCGTGCTGGTCGCGGTCAACCACATCTCGGTGGCCGACACCGCGACGATGGCCAGGATGATCTGGCAGTCGGGGCGGATTCCGCGATTCCTGATCAAGTCCGGGGTGTTCGGCTGGCCGGTGGTGGGACGGATCATGACCGGGGCCGGCCAGATCCCGGTGCACCGCTTCAGCGCCCAGGCCGCCGACTCGCTGCAGGCGGCCGAGCAGGCGCTGCGGGCCGGCGAGTGCGTGATCATCTACCCCGAGGGCACCATCACCGACGACCCGGACTACTGGCCCATGCAGGCCAGGACGGGCGTGGCCAGGCTCGCCCTGGCCTGCCCGGACGTTCCGGTGCTGCCGGTGGGCCAGTGGGGCGCGCACCGCACGGTGCGCCGCGGTGGCAAGTTCCGGCCGTTCCCCCGGCACCGGCACGAGGCCAGCATCGGCGAGCCGGTGGAGTTGGCCAAGTACCACGACACCGAGCCGACCGCCGACACCCTGCGGCAGGTCACCGACGAGATCATGGCCGCCCTCACGGCGCAGGTGGAATGGCTGCGCGCGAACGAGTAGCCGCACCGGGAAAGGGCGGCAACCCGAAATTCGGTGGCCGCACGACAGCAGCGGCCGCCAGGATGGGCCGATGCCTGAACTGCGGATCCCTAGCGCCGTACTCGCGCCCTCGTTCCGGGCGGCGATGGCCGACTTCGTCGCGGAGGGCCGCGGTGGCCCGCAGGACGATTCGGCGCTCGGCCGAAACCTGACCGAATTCGGTGCCCAGTGGCACACCGACGCGGGCCTGCGGCGGTTCCTGGACGAGTTGCGCGCCCAGGGCGACAGCTCGCTGCCGCCGCCGCCCGGCTGGGTGCACACCAGCACCTACTGGTGGGCCGAGGGCACCCGCTACCTGGGCAGCCTCCGGATCCGGCACGCGCTGACCCCGGAACTGCTGGTGACCGGCGGGCACATCGGCTACGACATCGCACCCCGGGAGCGCCGGCTGGGCCACGGCACCGCGATGCTGCGGGTGGCGCTGCCGATCGCGGCCGACTTGGGCATCGACCGGGCGCTGCTCACCTGCGATGCCGGCAATGTCGGCTCACGCAAGGTGATCGAGGCCAACGGCGGTGTCCTGGAGGACGAGCGGGACGGCGTGCTGCGGTTCTGGGTGGCCACCCGGGCCGGCTGACGAGGCCGCCCGGGGTGGGAGCGGTTGCCCGAACGCACGGCCGCGGGCGGCCACCGGAGGAGTCCGGTGACCGCCCGCGGGGTCAGAGTGGTTCAGCTGCCCAGGGATCGGCGCCCCGTGGCAGTGCCCACTCAGTCGTGGTTGGTGGCCAGCGCCTGCAGCTGGGTGTACGCGCCGTTGAAGTAGTCCTGGTCACCCGGGAAGGTGCCCGACGAGGCGTACTGCCACATCGTCCAGGTGGCGGTGCCGGACGGCGGGGTGGGCGGCGTCGAGCTGTACTTGGCGATCCAGAACGGGTTGGTGGCGGCGAACGCGCTGGAGTTGCCGGTGCAGGTGGTCCACCAGTCCAGCGTCGTGTAGATCATCGGGTACTTGTTGGTGCGGTAGTGCACCTCGTTGGAGAAGGCCCTGATCCAGCTGACCATCGCGGACTGGGACAGGCCGTAGCAGGTGGCGCCGTAGGGGTTGTACTCGATGTCGAGCGCCGGCGGCAGGGTCTTGCCGTCACCGGACCAGCCGCCCCCGTGGTTGACGAAGTAGTCGGCCTGGGTGGTGCCACTGGAGTTGTTCGGAGTGGCGAAGTGGTAGGCCCCGCGGATCATGCCCACGTTGTAGGAGCCGTTGTACTGCTGGGCGAAGTACGGGTTGGTGTAGCTGGTGCCCTCGGTGGCCTTGACGTAGGCGAACCGGGCTCCGTTGGCGTACGCGGTGGACCAGGCGACGTTGCCCTGGTAGCCGGATACGTCCATGCCCTGGACGTAGGTGGCAGCGTTGGCCGGGGTGGCACCGATGGTGAGGGCGGTGATCATCGCGGCACCCGCGGTGACCGCGATGCCGAGGATCCTGCGCACCCGGCGGGCGCGCGCTTGCACTGGGATCATTCGTTTCTCCTGGGTGAGGGGGCGGCGAGGGGACGCCTGGCGTCAATATGGACATACCTCCCTCTTGTGTCAACTCAGGATTTACACTTCGCTTTCATGTAGATGTGAAAGGTGCTAAAGCAGTGCGTAAAGCCCAGCTGTCGCAAAGGTTTTCCGGCGCCGTCCTGGGCCGTGCCTTGACGCCCGGACCCGGGCCTGCCTAAATGAGAAGGTCCAGACCGCTATGCCGGTCGGGGTTGCCGCCAACGTAATCGGTCGAGGCGGATCCCGGCGCCGACCGGAATGCCGTGAGGGGTGCGCATCCGCGCACCCCCGTACCCGGTGCGGTCAACACCACCGAGAGGAAGTTCGTCCGATGGCCGAAGTTCAGTACGTCGAGGCCTCGCGCCTCTACCCCGGAAACCCGGTGCCGGCAGTCAACCGGCTCAACCTCGATGTCGCCGACGGCGAGTTCGTCGTCCTGGTGGGCCCATCCGGATCGGGCAAGTCGACCGCGCTGCGGATGCTCGCCGGCCTCGAGGACGTCGACCAGGGCGAGATCCGGATCGGCGGCGTGGACGTCTCACAGAAGCCGCCGAAGGACCGCGACATCGCGATGGTGTTCCAGAACTACGCCCTCTACCCGCACATGTCGGTCGCCGAGAACATGGGCTTCGCCCTGAAGCTCAAGGGCGTCTCGAAGGAGGAGCGGGCCTCGAAGGTGCAGGCCGCGGCCAAGCTGCTCGACCTGGAGAAGTACCTGGACCGCAAGCCGAAGGCGCTCTCCGGTGGCCAGCGTCAGCGGGTCGCGATGGGTCGCGCGATCGTGCGTGAGCCCAGCGTGTTCCTGATGGACGAGCCGCTGTCCAACCTCGACGCGAAGTTGCGGGTGGAAACCCGCGCCAACATCGCGGCGCTGCAGGCTCGGCTGGGCACGACCACCCTCTACGTCACCCACGACCAGGTCGAGGCCATGACGATGGGTGACCGGGTCGCGCTGCTCAAGGACGGCATCCTGCAGCAGGTCGACACCCCGCGCAACCTCTACGACCGACCGGGCAACGCCTTCGTGGCCGGCTTCATCGGCTCACCCGCGATGAACCTGGTGCTGACTCAGGTCTCGGACTCCGGTGCTCAGCTGGGCAACATCACCGTGCCGCTCAAGCCCGATGTCGCAGCGGCGACCCGTGCTGCGGGGCTGAAGGAGATCATTCTCGGTGTGCGTCCCGAGTCGTTCCACGCCTCCGAGACCGGCCAGGGCCTGAGGGTCAAGGCCACCCTGGTCGAGGAACTCGGTGCCGATGCCTTCGTCTACGGTGAGATGCCGGGCCACGAGAACGACGTCGAGGACGTCGCCGGCGAGGGTCACCGGGCGTTCACTGTGCGTTTCGATGGTCGTGTGCCGCCGAAGCTCGGCCAGGAAATCACCCTCGAGGTGCGTACCGACGAGATCCATGCATTCAACCCGGAGACCGGCGAGCGCCTCGGGGGCTAGTTTCGGGCCCCCGCCAGGTTCTCTCAGACAGACCCACACGCGGCCCAGATAGGCGTAACCCATGAGCATTCCCTCGAACCACGACGATACGAATGCGAGTCACAACGTCGAGACCAATACCGCCGCCAGCGACGCGGAGCTGTGCGGAATGACCCATCTTCCCAACGGGCGGGTGTGCCTCCTTCCAAAGGGCCACCCAGGTGGATGCGATTTCCGACCGGAAAGCGACATCGAGGCGGCCATCAAGCTCCGGTAG
>JAVEEO010000115.1 GCA_030840415.1 Pseudonocardiales bacterium
CGGCAACCAGGAGGAGATCTGGCTGGTGCGCAACGTCGGCGGCCGGGAGCCGGTGCGGGCCGACATCGATCAGCTCTACGACGCGTTCAAGAACGCTCGCGCCGACCGTCCGTCGCTGCCGCTGCTCCCGCCGGGGGAGGCCCGGGGCTACGTCGGTCAGGTCAGGGACAAGGTCCTGGACGTGCTGGACCGGGCACCGCTGAACACCAGCCGGCTCACCGAGTCCGGTTTCGCGTTCGGCATGGTGGTCCAGCACGAGCAGCAGCACGACGAGACCATGCTCGCCACCCATCAGCTGCGCCGCTCCGGACCGCCGCTGCAGGCGCCGCTGCCGATGCCCCCGGTCACACCCGGGCTGGCGTCCGAGGTGTTCATCCCGGCCGGCCGGTTCACCATGGGCACCTCCACGGAGGCCTGGGCCCTGGACAACGAACGGCCGGCGCACTCGGTCGACGTCGAGGCCTTCTACCTCGACAGCACACCGGTCACCAACGGCCAGTACCTGCGATTCCTGGCAGACGGCGGCTACGACCAGCGGCGCTGGTGGAGCGAGGCCGGCTGGGAGCACCGCCAGCGGGCCGGACTGACCGCGCCGCTGTTCTGGAGCCAGGATGCCGACGGCTCCTGGTGGCGCCGCAGTTTCGGCAACCTGGTTCCGCTGGCCGAGCACGAGCCGGTGCTGCACGTGTGCCTCTACGAGGCGCAGGCCTATGCCGCCTGGGCGGGCCGGCGGCTGCCCACCGAGGCCGAGTGGGAGAAGGCGGCCCGCTGGGACCCGGTCACGCACCGGTCCCGGCGCTATCCGTGGGGTGACGATGACCCGACGCCGGAACGCGCCAACCTCGGTCAGCAGCACCTGCGTCCGGCACCGGCCGGCAGCTATCCCGCGGGCGCGTCGGCCTACGGCGTGCATCAGCTGATCGGTGACGTCTGGGAATGGACGTCCTCGACCTTCACCGGCTATCCCGGCTTCGAGGTGTTCCCGTACCCCGAGTACTCCAAGGTGTTCTTCGGCGCGGACTACTACGTCCTGCGCGGCGGCTCGTTCGGCACCGACCGGTCGGCCTGCCGGGGCACCTTCCGCAACTGGGACTATCCGATCCGGCGGCAGATCTTCGCCGGATTCAGGACTGCCCGCGACGCCGGACAGGGCTGATCTGCCAGGATGTGCCGCCATCTCGGATATCTCGGCGACCCGGTGACGCTGTCGCACCTGGTGCTGGAGCCACCCCACTCGCTCGCGGTGCAGAGCTATGCCCCGAAGGACATGCGCGGCGGCGGGAAGGTCAACGTCGACGGCTTCGGCGCCGGCTGGTTCGGCGCCGGGTCGGCCGAGGCGCGGCGGTACCGGCGGGCCGTACCGATCTGGCAGGACGCCGGCTTTGCGGAGCTGGCCCGGGCCACCACTGCCGGCGGTGTCCTGGCCGCCGTCCGCAACGCCACCGCCGGCATGCCGATCGCCGACGCCGCGTGCGCACCCTTCACCGACGGCCGCTGGCTGTTCAGCCTCAACGGCTACGTCGCCGGCTGGCCGGACACCGTGGCCGGCCTCGCGGTGCAAGTGCCGCTCCGGGACCTGCTGGGCATGCAGGTGAGCACCGATGCCGTCCTGCTGTGGACGGTGTTGCGGCAGCGGCTGGCCACGGCAGCCGATCCGGCGGCGGCGCTCGGCGGCCTGGTCGCCGAGGTGCTGGCCGCGGCCCCGGGTTCCAGGCTCACCACCCTGCTCACCGACGGTCGGCGGCTGTATGCCACCACCGTGACCCACTCGCTGTGGTTCGGCCACCGGACAACCGGTGTGGTGATCGCCAGCGAGCCCTACGACGACGACCCGGCCTGGGAGCCCATCCCGGATGGTCAGCTGGTGGTCGCTGACCGTGGCGGCCTACGCCGCCAGCCGTTACCGGCGACTGCCGACAGCACAGGAAGTGAGAGCCATGTCCATCAGCGTCGATGACAGACTCCTCGACTCGGCCGATGCCGCCGACGAGCTAGCCGAGGACGCCCGGATCGGGCTGGCCCGCACCCCCAAGTCGTTGCCGCCCCGGTGGTTCTACGACGCGCGGGGCAGTGAGCTGTTCGAGCAGATCACCGAGTTGCCGGAGTACTACCCGACCCGGACCGAGGCCCGGATCCTGAGCGATCATGCCGCTGACATCGCCGCGGCCGCGCCGGTGGAGACGGTGATCGAACTCGGTTCCGGATCCTCGACCAAGACCCAGTTGCTGCTGGACGCCTGGCAGCGGGGCGGCACGCTGCGCCGGATCATCACCGTGGATGTCTCGACCAGCGCGCTGGCCGACGCGGCGGTCGGCCTGGCGGCCCGGTACCCGGCCGTGGACCTGCTGCCGGTCCGGGCGGACTTCACCCGGCATCTGGACGGCCTGGCCAAGCGCGGGCGCACCGCCGTGGTGTTCCTCGGTTCCACCATCGGCAACCTGGATCCGGCCGAACGTGCCTCCTTCTTCCACGGTGTCCGGTCGGCGCTCGGTGAGGGGGATGTCCTGCTGCTGGGCACCGACCTGGTCAAGCCCGTCGACATCCTGGTGCCGGCCTATGACGACGCGGCCGGTGTCACGGCCGCGTTCAACCTCAATGTGCTGCGGGTGCTCAACCGCGAACTCGACGGCGATCTGCCGCTCGAGGCGTTCGATCACCGTGCGGTGTGGAATCCGGTGGACGAGCGGATCGAGATGTGGCTGCGGGCCACCCGCGAGATCCGGGCGAGGTTGGGCAGGATCGGCCTGGACGTGCACTTCGAGGCGGGGGAGGAGTTGCTGACCGAGATCTCCTCGAAGTTCCGCCGGGACGGCATCACCGCCGAACTGGCGGCGGCGGGGCTGCGCCTGAGGCATTGGTGGACCGATCCGGAGCAGCTCTTCGCGCTGAGCCTGTCGGACTGAGCGCACCGGCACCGGAACCGCCCGCAGCGGCAGCAGCCACCGGCCGGTGGCACGGCGCCGGTCGCACCGGGCGACCTGCTGCTTCGCAACGGGCGGCACGGCAGGCGCGGCCGGTCGTCGCCGTCCGCGATCGGCGCCCACCCAGTCACCGATTTCCCACCGTGCCGCCCGGCCCTCCCCCGAGGGTGCGAGAAACGCCCTGCAACTGCTGGGCGTCGCCAGATAAGCACTGCCCATCGGCTGGCAAACGGGCCTGGCAAGTACCGTCTGACAATTAGCCATACATCAGACATACACAAGATGCCCGGTAAGCCGGTCATTGTCAAGTGCGGGCGGTTGTGGCCCGGCCCGTCAGCTCACGCCACCGACCACAACGGGCTCTGGCGAGCCAGCGCCCGCCGCAGCAGCCTGCGCTCAGTGCTGCGCATGCTGCAGCAGCCTGCGCTCAGTGCTGCGCATGCGATTCAGTCGCACCGCGAGCGTCTCGCTGTCCACCTCGAGCCAGTGGGCGATCGCGGCCGGATCGTCGACGCCGCCCAGCTCGCGGATCGCGGCGGCGAGGGCGGCGAGCGGGATCAACCGCCGGCTCACTTCGGCGTGCACCAGGTCCTCCTCGCGCTGCAGCCAGGGGCCGCAGTCGAGAATGCCGCGCTCCAGGTGGACGAGCTCATGGGTCAGGGTGCACCTGCGCTGCGCCGCGGAGGTATCGGCGCGAAGGGCGATCAGCCGGCCGTCATCGCGCACCTCGCCCAGCAGGTCACCGGTCATCGGCTCGATGACGACCAGGACGTGCGGCCAGTTCTGTCGCACGTCGACCCAGGGATCGTAGGGCGCAGGCGGGTGCGGTGCGCTGGTCAGCGGGTGGCGGCTGGTGGAAGGCGGGGTCATGCGGCGGATTATCGGGTAGGCCTCTGACGATCCTGGGGGAAGGCCTCAGCGCTGGGGTGGTTCCACCGACCCGCGCCGGGCCGCTCGCGGTGCCGCCTTCTTGGCCCGGGCGGTGTCGAGTTCTGTCGCCGGCTTGCTGGCCGGGCTCGGCTGGAGCATCGCCCGGATGACCTCGTCCACCGCGCGGCGCTGCCGGCGGTTGAGCCGGCTCGCCTCGACCGGCGGCCGGTAGGGCTCGGTGACTTCGTCCGGCAGCGCGGCAGCGGCCCGGAGCTTGGTCATCGGAACCCTGAGCACCTTCGACAGCGCCTGCAGGGTGGACTCGTCCGGGCGGCCGTGGTTACCACGCAGGTAGCGGGCGGCGGTGTCGTGATTGAGGGTGAAGCCGTGTTCGCGGGCGTTGCGGGCGATGGTGCGGGCGCTGAGCCCACCGGAATTGGAGGCCCGCAGCAGTTCTGACAGTGCGCTCACCGCGCCACCCGGGGGCTTGTCGAACCGTGCGACCGGCCGCCGCGAAGATCCATTGATGCAGCCATGTTGTAGACAGTAACGGC
>JAVEEO010000174.1 GCA_030840415.1 Pseudonocardiales bacterium
ACGACCTGGGTGCACGGCGGCGGCTTCGCCTCCTACCACGAGGCCCGGACGCACCGGCACGAGCGGATGGCCGAACTGCGCCGGCGCTGGGACGAGGAGCACGCCCGGCTGATCGAGCTGGTCCGGACGCTGCAGCAGCAGGCCAAGATCTCACCGGACATGGCCTCGCGCTACCGGGCCATGCAGACCCGGCTGGCCCGGTTCGAGGCCGAAGGGCCGCCGCCGGACAAGCCGGAGGAGCAGAACGTCACCATGCGGCTGCGCGGCGGCCGGACCGGGGTGCGGGCGGTGATGTGTGCGCAACTGGAGCTGTCCGGGCTGATGAAGCCGTTCGACGCCGAGATCTTCTACGGCGAGCGGCTGGCGGTGCTGGGCTCCAACGGAGCCGGCAAGTCGCACTTCCTGCGGCTGCTCGGTGGCGAGCCGGTCAGGCACTCCGGCGCCTTCAAGCTCGGTGCCCGGGTGGTGCCGGGGCTGTTCGCCCAGACCCACACCCATCCGGAGTGGTTCGACCGGACGCTGGTCGACCTGCTCTGGCATGGCGAACCGGGCAGGCCGGGGGTGGACCGGGGTCGGGCGATGGCGGCGCTGCGCCGCTACGAGCTGCACGGCCAGGGCGACCAGAACTTCGGCACGCTGTCCGGCGGCCAGCAGGCCCGGTTCCAGATCCTGCTGCTCGAGCTGTCCGGAGCCACCCTGCTGCTGCTCGACGAGCCGACCGACAACCTCGACGTGCTCTCGGCCGAGGCGCTGGAGGACGCCCTGGAGTCCTTCGAGGGCACGGTGCTGGCGGTGACCCACGACCGGTGGTTCGCCCGCCGCTTCGACCGGTTCCTGATCTTCGGCACCGACGGCGTGGTGGCCGAGTCGAGTGAGCCGGTCTTCGACGCCGCCCGGGTGGTCCGGCCGCGCTGACCGGCCGATTTGGACGCTCGTCTGTATCGACGGTATCGTGCTCCCTTGGCGCGCGTCCGCCCAGCGGCGCGCGTGCACGGCCATGTTCCGGGGTCCGGCAGTTCCAGACCGCGGGAGCGACGCCCAGCCGCCGGCTGGCAGTCGTGAAGACCGACAGAGAGAGTGCGCCTTGCCTACCTACACCCCCAAGCCCGGTGACGTCGTCCGGGCCTGGCACGTCATCGATGCCAGCGACATCGTGCTGGGCCGCCTGGCCAGCCAGGCAGCCAAGCTGCTGCGTGGCAAGCACAAGCCGCAGTTCGCCCCGCACGTCGACACCGGTGACTTCGTCATCATCGTCAACGCCGACAAGGTCGCGGTCGCCCCGCAGAAGCTCGGCGAGTTCCGCTACCGGCACTCCGGCTACCCCGGCGGCCTGTCCAAGCGGACGGTCGGCGAGCTGCTCGACACCAAGCCCGAGCGCCTGGTCGAACTCGCGGTCAAGGGCATGCTGCCCAAGAACACCCTCGGGCGCGCGCAACTGAAGAAGCTCAAGGTCTACAGCGGACCGAGCCACCCGCACGCCGCGCAGCAGCCCAAGGACTATTCGATCACGCAGGTCGCGCAGTAGCGCGGATCAGGCACTTAGGAGAATTCGCGTTGACTACCCCAGTTCCCGTCGTAGGCCGTCGCAAAGAGGCCGTCGTCCGGGTCCGGCTCGTGCCGGGCACCGGCGTCTTCAAGCTCAACGGTCGTTCCATGGACGACTACTTTCCCAACAAGGTGCACCAGCAGCTCATCCGTGAGCCGCTGGTGACCCTGGAGCGGGACGGCCAGTACGACATCACCGCCACCCTGGTCGGCGGCGGCATCACCGGTCAGGCCGGCGCGCTGCGGCTGGCCATCTCGCGGGCCCTGATCAACATCGAGCCCGACGACCGCCCGGCCCTGAAGAAGGCCGGCTTCCTGACCCGCGACGCCCGGATCAAGGAGCGCAAGAAGTACGGCCTGAAGAAGGCCCGCAAGGCTCCGCAGTACTCCAAGCGTTAATCAGCTCCCGTTCGTGGCCAAGTACTTCGGTACGGACGGGGTTCGCGGTCGCGCGAACGCCGACCTGACACCCGAGCTGGCGCTGGCAGTGGCCAGCGCCGCCGCTCGGGTGTTGGCCCATCACGACGGCTCGCACCGTCCGACGGCGGTGGTCGGCCGTGACCCCCGGGTCTCCAGCGAGATGCTGGAGGCCGCGGTGGTGGCCGGCCTCACCTCCGCCGGCGCCGACGTCCGGTTGGTGGGCGTGCTGCCCACCCCGGCGGTGGCCTACCTGACCCAGCGCTACGAAGCCGATCTCGGCGTGGTGCTGTCGGCCAGCCACAACCCGATGCCCGACAACGGCATCAAGCTGTTCGCCCGGGGCGGCCAGAAGCTGCCCGACGACATCGAGGCCGAGATCGAGGCCGAGATCGAGGCCGGTTGGCGCACCGCCCGCCCGACCGGCGCGGCGATCGGCCGGGTCACCGCGTCCCCGGACGGCGCGGCCCGCTACATCGAGCACCTGCTCACCGCGGCGCCGGCCTCGCTGGCCGGCCTGAAGGTGGTGGTGGACTGCGCCAACGGCGCGGCATCCGCGGTGGCCGGCGAGCTGTTCAGCTCGGCCGGCGCCGACGTCGTGGTGGTGGCCGGCGAGCCGGACGGCGAGAACATCAACGACGGGGTGGGCTCGACCCACATCGGATCGCTGGCCGAGGTGGTGCTGCGCCACCAGGCCGACCTCGGCATCGCCCTGGACGGCGATGCCGACCGGTGCCTGGCCATCGACGCCGACGGTTCCGTGGTGGACGGCGACCAGATCCTGGCGATCTGTGCCCTGGAGCTCAAGGACCGCTCGCTGCTGGCCCAGGACACCGTGGTCGCCACCGTGATGAGCAACCTCGGCTTCCACCACGCGATGCGCGATGCCGGCATCACCGTCCTGACCACCGCGGTCGGCGACCGCTACGTGCTGGAGAGCCTGTTGAACAACGGCCTCAGCCTGGGCGGCGAGCAGTCCGGCCACGTGATCTTCACCGACGCCGCGACCACCGGCGACGGCCTGCTGACCGCCCTGCGGCTGATGTCGTGCATGGCCCCGTCCGCCCGCCCGCTGGCCGAACTGGCCGCGATCGTGCAGCGGCTGCCCCAGGTGATGATCAACGTCCGGGTCGCCGACCGCGAGAGCGTGGCGGCCTCGCCCGACGTCCGGGCGGCGGTGTCGGCGGCTGAGGCCGAGCTCGGCGAGGACGGCCGGATCCTGCTGCGGCCCTCGGGGACCGAGCAGTTGGTCCGGGTCATGGTGGAGGCGGCCAGCCAGGACCACGCCGAGCAGATCGCCCGCCGGGTGTCCGAGGTCGTCGGCGCCGTCTAGCAGCCGCGAGCCCCTGCAGGCTGTTAGCTGCCCCACCTTCGCGCCCAGCCGGAACCGAGGCCCGGGCCGCCCACGTTGGAACCTGAGATGACTGATTCGAATACCAAGCCCGGTCCCGAGTCCGACACCGATCCCGCCGCCCGGCCCAGCACCGGGCCCGAACGGCTGTCGCTGTCGTTCACCCAGGTGATGGCCAGCGTGCTGGCCGCGGTCAGCGCCTCGATCGCCGCCTCGGTGTTCGGCGTGGCTGGCACCGTGATCGGCGCGGGGCTCGGCAGTGCGATCAGCGTCGTCGGCGGCGCTGTCTACGCCCGGTCGCTGGAACGCTCCCGGCAGGCGGTCCGCTCGACGGTGGGCGTGGCGGCGGCCAGGCGACTGGGCGGTCGCGCCCCGCTGGCCCGCCGCGACCCTGCCAGCCCGGACAACCCGACTGGTTCCGGCAACCCCCCTCGCCGCGGGCACCGGTTGCGGCTGGTGCTGACCCCGCAACGGCTGGCGCTGGGCGCCGGGGCGCTGTTCGTCCTGACCATGGGGCTGATCACCGGGTTCGAGTTGCTGACCGGCCAGCCGGTGGCGGCCAGTGTCGAGGGTAAGCAGGGCTCCGGGGTGAGCGTGCTGGGTGGCACCACGCGTTCCGACCAAAGCACCAGCCCGGCACCGGCCGGCAGCACCCCGGCCAGCGGCACGCCGGCCAGCACCGCACCGTCGAGCAGTGCGCCGACCGGCAGCACCCCGTCGAGCAGCACGCCGGCCAGCACCGCACCGACCGGTGCCAGCGGCTCCGGACCCAGCGGCACCGGCCAGCCCGTCCCGACCGTGACGGTGACCGTTACCCCATCGGCCGGCAGCGCCGGCGCGACCAGCCCGGCGGCCGGCGACAGTACCGCACCGGCCGGCGGCGGCTGACCCGGCCGGCTTCACACTTCCCGTACGCTCTAGCGCATGTGCGGCATCGTTGGTTACGTCGGTCCCCGGTCTGCCCTCGAGGTGGTGATGCAGGGCCTGCGACGGCTGGAGTACCGCGGCTACGACTCGGCCGGCGTCGCCGTGATCGGGGACTCGGGCGAACTGGCCACCGCCAAGAAGGCCGGCCGGATCGAGAACCTGGACGCCGAGCTGGCCCGGCTGGACGGGGCACTGACCGGGCACACCGGCATCGGCCACACCCGGTGGGCCACCCACGGCGCGCCCAACGACATCAATGCCCACCCGCACGTCGACGCCGGCAACCGGATCGCGGTGGTGCACAACGGCATCATCGAGAACTTCAGCGAGCTGCGCACCGAGCTGGAGGCCGCCGGTGTCGAACTGGTCTCCGAGACCGACACCGAGACCGTCGCGCACCTGGTCGCCGCCGAGCTGGACGCCGGTGCGCCCGGCCTGGCCGAGGCCGTCCGGCGCGTCTGCTGCCGGCTGCAGGGCGCCTTCACCCTGGTACTGGCCGACCGCGAGCACCCCGAGACGGTGGTCGGCGCCCGGCGGAACTCGCCGCTGGTGCTGGGCCTGGGCGATGGCGAGAACTTCCTCGGCTCGGACGTGGCGGCCTTCATCAGCTACACCAAGGAAGCCGTCGAGCTCGGCCAG
>JAVEEO010000176.1 GCA_030840415.1 Pseudonocardiales bacterium
GCCCGCGGCCTGGACTACTACACCGGAACGGTGTTCGAGACCCGGATGACCGGTTTCGAGAGCCTGGGCTCGATCTGCTCCGGCGGGCGCTACGACTCGCTGGCCAGCGACGGCCGGGCCAGCTACCCCGGCGTCGGCATCTCCCTCGGCGTCACCCGGATGCTGCTGCCGCTGTTCAACCGCAAGAAGCTGACCGCCGGCCGGTCGGTGCCCTCGGCGGTGCTGGTGGCGCTGCCCGACGAGGAGTCCCGGGCCGGCAGCGACGCCATCGCCGCCCAGTTGCGGGCCAACGGCATCGCCACCGAGGTGTCGCCGGGCGCTCAGCGCTACGGCAAGCAGATCCGCTACGCCGAGCGCCGGGGCATTCCGTTCGTCTGGTTCCCGGCCTCCGACGAGCACCCGCACGAGGTCAAGGACATCCGTACCGGCGAGCAGCAGGAGGCCGACCCGGCGAACTGGCGGCCGCCGGAGGAGGACCTGCGCCCGCAGATCGTGCGTCCGGGGGCCGAGCCCGACCAGGACTGAGGCCCCGCCGGGCCGTGGGAGAATCGAACCGAAGTTCACCGAGCCGTATCCGAAGGGAATTCCTGTGCTCCGCACGCATGAGGCCGGATCGCTGCGCGCGACCCAGGCAGGCGAGACCGTCACGCTCACCGGCTGGGTGGCCAGCCGCCGGGACCACGGTGGCGTCGCCTTCCTCGATCTGCGCGACGCCTCGGGCATCGTCCAGGTAGTGCTGCGCGACGACGAGAGCGCCCACAGCCTGCGCAACGAGTGGTGCGTCCGGGTCACCGGCACCGTCCGGCAGCGGTTGGAGGGCCGGGTCAACCCGAACCTGGCCACCGGCGAGATCGAGGTGGTCGCCGACAAGCTGGAGGTGCTCAGCGAGGCGGCCCCGTTGCCGTTCCAGATCGACGAGCACACCGAGGTCGGCGAGGAGGCCAGGCTGAAGTACCGCTATTTGGATTTGAGACGCCCTGCGCCGTCCGCCGCCATCCGGCTGCGCAGCCAGGTCAACCGGGCTGCCCGGGAGGTGCTGTACCGCCACGACTTCGTCGAGATCGAGACCCCGACGCTGACCCGTTCCACCCCCGAGGGCGCCCGCGACTTCCTGGTGCCGGCCCGGCTGCAGCCCGGCTCCTGGTACGCGCTGCCGCAGTCTCCGCAGTTGTTCAAGCAACTGCTGATGGTGGCCGGCATGGAGCGGTACTTCCAGATCGCGCGCTGCTACCGCGACGAGGACTTCCGCGCCGACCGGCAGCCGGAGTTCACCCAGCTCGACATCGAGATGAGCTTCGTCGAGCAGGACGACGTGCTGGCGCTGGCCGAGGACGTGCTGCGCGCGCTGTGGGCGCTGATCGGCTACCAGGTGCCCGCCGAGATCCCGCGCTACAGCTACGCCGAGGTGATGGACCGCTACGGCTCGGACAAGCCGGACCTGCGCCTGGACCTGGAACTGACCGACTGCACGGCCTACTTCGCCGACACCCCGTTCCGGGTGTTCCAGGCACCCTACGTCGGTGCCGTCGTGATGGCCGGCGGGGCGTCGCAGCCGCGCCGGCAGCTCGACGCCTGGCAGGACTGGGCCAAGCAGCGCGGTGCCCGCGGGCTTGCCTACGTGCTGGTCGGCGCGGACGGTGAGCTGTCCGGCCCGGTGGCCAAGAACCTGTCCGACTCCGAGCGGGCCGGGCTGGCCGAGTTCGTCGGTGCCGCGCCGGGGGACTGCGTGTTCTTCGCCGCCGGCCCGCGCAAGAGCACCCAGTCGCTGCTGGGAGCGGCCCGGCTGGAGATCGGCCGGCGGACCGGCCGGATCGACGAGAGCGCCTGGTCCTTCCTCTGGGTGGTGGACGCGCCGCTGTTCGAGCCGACCGCCGAGGCGACCGCCAGCGGTGATGTCGCGGTCGGCGCCGGCGCCTGGACGGCGGTGCACCATGCCTTCACCAGCCCGAAGGCCGAGTACCTGGACACCTTCGACACCGACCCGGGCAGCGCGCTGGCCTACGCCTACGACATCGTCTGCAACGGCAACGAGATCGGCGGCGGCTCGATCCGTATCCACCGCCGCGACATCCAGGAACGGGTGTTC
Source organism: Pseudonocardiales bacterium (assembly GCA_030840415.1). Classification (GTDB taxonomy): domain Bacteria; phylum Actinomycetota; class Actinomycetes; order Mycobacteriales; family Jatrophihabitantaceae; genus Jatrophihabitans_A. The sequence goes on from JAVEEO010000176.1 coordinate 2,087, forward strand.
AAGATAATGGGCCTGGACGAGCAGCAGGCGCAGGAGAAGTTCGGCTTCCTGCTCGACGCCTTCGCCTACGGGGCGCCGCCGCACGGCGGTATCGCCTTCGGCTGGGACCGGATCTGCGCGCTGCTGTCGGGCACCGACTCGATCCGCGACGTGATCGCCTTCCCCAAGACCGGTGGCGGCTACGACCCGCTGACCGAGGCACCGGCCCCGATCACGCCGGAGCAGCGCCGGGAGGCGGGGGTGGACGCGGCTCCGAAGCCGGCCGAGGGAGCCGCCAAGCACGCGCTGCCGACCGGCGAGCCGGCGGTGCCCAGCGCGTCGGGTGGCTGAGCCGGCCGAGCTGCTCGCCTTCGACCGGCAGCACGTCTGGCATCCGTACGCGTCGCTGCCGGCCGAGGTCCAGCCGCTGCTGGTGCGCTCGGCCTCCGGCGTCCGGCTCACGCTGGACGACGGCCAGGAGCTGATCGACGGCATGTCCTCGTGGTGGGCGGCGATCCACGGCTACCGGCACCCGGTGCTGGACGCGGCCGCCCACCGGCAGCTGGACTCGATGAGCCACGTGATGTTCGGCGGCCTGACCCACCAGCCGGCCATCGAGCTGGCCCGCCGGCTGGTGGCGATCACCGCCGAGCCGCTGCGGCATGTGTTCTTCACCGACTCGGGCTCGGTGGCGGTCGAGGTGGCCGCCAAGATGGCGCTGCAGTACTGGGCCTCGGCCGGCCGGCCGGCCAAGCACCGGCTGATCACCTGGCGGGGCGGCTACCACGGCGACACCCTGCATCCGATGAGCGTCTGCGACCCGGACGGCTGCATGCAAGCCCTGTGGCAGCCGACGCTGCCGGCCCAGGTGTTCACCGACGTCCCGCCTGCTGGCTACGATGCCGAGCCGGACCCGGACTACCTGGAGCACTGGGACCGGGCGCTGGCCTCGCATGCCGAGTCGATCGCCGCGATCATCGTCGAGCCGGTCGTCCAGGGAGCGGGGGGCATGCGGTTCTCCAGCCCGGGCTACCTGACCGCGCTGCGCGAGCTGGCCGATCGGCACGGGGTGCTGTTGATCTTCGATGAGATCGCCACCGGCTTCGGCCGGACCGGCGCGCTGTTCGCCGCCGACCACGCCGGGGTGGCGCCGGACATCTGCTGTCTCGGCAAGGCGATGACCGGCGGGTACCTGTCGATGGCGGCCACCCTGTGCACCAGCGCGGTGGCCGAGCAGATCTCCCGCGGACCGGTGCCGGTGCTGGCGCACGGCCCGACGTTCATGGCCAATCCGCTGGCGGCCGCAGTGTCGCTGGCCTCGATCGACCTGCTGCTGGCCGGCGACTGGCCGGCCTCGGTGCGCCGGATCGAGGCCGGCCTGCGGCGCGAGTTGGCTCCGCTCGCCGACCTGCCCGGGGTGGCCGACGTCCGGGTGCTGGGCGCGATCGGGGTGGTGCAGCTGACCGGGCCGGTCGACGTGGCGGCAGCAACCGAGGCCGCCGTCGGGCAGGGGGTGTGGCTGCGGCCGTTCCGCGACCTGATCTACACCATGCCGCCGTACCTGGTCGCCGACGATGAGGTCGCCCAGATCGGCAGTGCCATCCGGGCCGCGGTATCGGCCGGTGGAGGGCGTAGCCGTGCCCAAGGCTGAGGTAGATCGCACAGCCGTCGCGGCCAGCTGGCCCGACCCGCTTGCCTGGCTGGCGGACGCCGCCGCCGAACGGGCGGCAGCCGGCCTGCATCGAACGCTGCAACCCCGACCGCCGGACGGCGGCGCCGAGCTCGATCTCGCGTCCAACGACTACCTCGGCCTGGCTCGCGACCAGCGGGTGCTGGCCGGCGCCGCGGCGGCCTTGCGGCAATGGGGCGCGGGCGCCACCGGCTCGCGGCTGGTCACCGGCAGCACCGAGCTGCACGCCGAGCTCGAACAGGCGCTGGCCGGCCTGGTCGGCGCGCCGGCGGCCCTGGTGTTCTCCTCTGGCTACCTGGCCAACCTGGGGGCGGTCACCGCGCTGGCCGGCCCGGACTGCCTGATCGTCTCCGATGCCGGCAACCACGCCTCGCTGATCGATGCCTGCCGGCTGAGCCGGTCACCGGTCCGGGTGGTGCCGCACGGCGATCAGCAGGCCGCCGCCCGGGCCCTGGCCGCTCGTGCCGAGCCACGCGCGCTGGTGCTGGTCGAGGCCGTCAACTCCGCCGACGGTGACCTGGTGCCGCTGGCGGCCTGGCAGGTGCTGGCCGCCCGGTTCGGCGCCTTGCTGCTGATCGACGACGCGCACGGCCTCGGGGTGCGGGGTGCCGGCCGGGGCTCGGTCGCCGAGGCCGGGCTGGCCGGGCAGCCCAACGTGGTCACCACCATCACGCTGTCCAAGGCCCTCGGCTCGCAGGGCGGCGCGGTGCTGGCGGCGCGGCCGGTGATCGACCAGCTGATCGACCGGGCCCGCTCGTTCGTCTTCGACACCGCCCTCAACCCCGCTGCCGCCGGCGCGGCGCTGGCCGCGGTGCGGATCGTCGAGGCGGAACCGGAGCTGGCCGGGGCGGTGCGCCGCCGGGCCGCGGAGCTGGCCGGGATCTGCGGGGTGCCGGCGCCGGACGCGGCAGTGGTGCCGGTGCTGGTCGGCGAGCCGCAGGCGGCCTTCGAGCGCTCGGTCGCGCTGCGCGAGCGGGGCGTCCGGGTGGGTTGCTTCCGGCCGCCGTCGGTGCCAGCGGGTACCGCACGGCTGCGGCTGACCGCTCGGGCCGACCTCACCGACGCCGACCTGGCACGGTTCTGTCAGACCTGGCGGGCAGTGTCGCCGGCATGAAGCTGATGCTGGTCACCGGCACGGGTACCGGGGTGGGCAAGACCGTCACCACCGCGGCGCTGGCGGCCTGCGCACTGCGGTCCGGGCAGCGGGTGGCGGTGGTCAAGCCGGTGCAGACCGGGGTGCGTCCCGGTGAGCCGGGCGACCTGGCCGAGGTGTGCCGGCTGACCGGCCTGAGCGACCTGCACGAGTACGCCCGCTACCCCGAGCCGCTGGCGCCGGCGACGGCCGCGCGCCGGCTCGGTGAACCGGGCCCGGACCTGGCCGGCCTGGCCGCGCGGATCGCCGAGCTGGCCGACCGGGACCTGGTGATCGTCGAGGGGGCCGGCGGCGCGCTGGTCCGGTTCAACGACCGGGCCGAAGGCATCTGCCAACTGGCCACGGCGCTGCGTGGGCTCGGTGCCCAGCCGGGGGTGGTGCTGGTGACCGGCGTGGCCCTGGGCGCCCTGCACGACGCGGCGGCGACCGCAGCGGCACTGCGCGGCTGGTCCCTCGGCCCGGACGCCCTGGTGGTGGGGGACTGGCCGGCCGAGCCCGGGCTGGCCGAGTGCTGCAACCTGCAGGACCTGCCGGACTATGCCGGTGCGCCGCTGCAGGGCATCCTTCCGCATGGTGGCGGTGTGCTGGGGCCGGCGGCCTTCGCCGAGCGGGCGGCCGGGTGGCTCACCCCGGCACTGGGCGGCAGCCTCGATGCGTCAGAATTCGTTCGAGCCCACGCTGTTCCCTTGCCGAGAAATGAGATCCCGCGATGACCGCCATCGAGACGTCCGTGCTCAGCCGTGCCCGCGAGCGGGTGCTCGAGGGCGGAGCCGGTCTGGGCGAGGCGGACCTGATCGAGGTGCTGCGGCTGCCCGACGACCAGCTGGAGGAGTTGCTGGCGCTGGCGCACGAGGTGCGGATGCGCTGGTGCGGACCGGAGGTCGAGGTCGAGGGCATCATCAGCCTCAAGACCGGTGGCTGTCCCGAGGACTGCCATTTCTGCTCGCAGTCCGGTCAGTTCGCCTCGCCGGTGCGCTCGGCCTGGCTGGATGTGCCGAGCCTGGTCGAGGCGGCCAGGCAGACCGCTGCCACCGGTGCCACCGAGTTCTGCATCGTGGCCGCGGTGCGCGGTCCGGACCAGCGGCTGATGGATCAGGTGGCCGAAGGCGTGCGCGCCATCCGGGCTGAGGTCGACATCCAGATCGCCTGCTCGCTGGGCATGCTCGACCAGGACCAGGTCGACCGGCTGGTCGCGCTCGGGGTGCACCGCTACAACCACAACCTGGAGACGGCCCGCTCGTACTTCGACCAGGTCGTCACCACCCACACCTGGCAGGAGCGGGTGACGACCCTGCGGCTGGTGGCGGCGGCCGGCATGGAGGTCTGCTGCGGGGGCATTCTCGGCATGGGCGAGACGCTGGAGCAGCGTGCGGAGTTCGCGGTGCAACTGGCTGAACTCGAACCGGACGAGGTGCCGATGAACTTCCTCAACCCGCGGCCGGGCACGCCGTTCGCCGACCTGCCGGTGCTCGACGCCCGGGACGCGCTGCGCACCATCGCTGCCTTCCGGTTGGCGATGCCGCGCACCATCCTGCGCTTCGCCGGCGGCCGGGAGTTGACCCTGGGTGATCTGGGCGCCAGGCAGGGGATGCTCGGAGGAATCAACGCGGTGATCGTGGGCAACTACCTGACCACGCTCGGCCGGCCGGCCGAGTCCGACATCGGCCTGCTGGCCGAGCTGAAGATGCCGATCAAGGCGCTGTCGGCGACCCTGTAGGCGTTGCTGATGTCTGATGGGCTGGCCGGCGCGCATCGGTGCGCACCTCGTCCGATGCCTGACAGTTCGATCGTGCGATGTCATGGCTGAGGTCTGCGCATACTGCGGCCAGTGCGGCCGACCCGCCGATCGGCCGCACCCGGCCTGCGTCGAGCGAGCTGTCCTCGAACCGCCGCGTTACTGTCCGGACTGCGCGCGCCGGATGGTGGTGCAGGTTGACCCGATGGGCTGGCGCGCGGTGTGTTCTCGGCACGGCGAGCGGCGCGGCTAGCAGGCTGTTTGGCTGTTTGGCTGTTTGGCTGTTTGGCCGTTTGGCTGTTTGGCTGTTTGGCCGTTTGGCTGTTGGTTCTTAGCTGTCGGCCGTTTGGCTGGTTGGCCGTCCGCCTTCGCTCCGATCGGTCGTCGAGAATCGTCTTTGTGGATAACCCCATTCGATCTGACGGTCGAGGATCCTCCTTGTGGATAATCACTTTCCGCGCCGATATTGTCGGTGCTCGTCGTTAGTGTCGTCGCTGTGATCGACATCCTGGATGCGGAGCTCGCCAGCTGGCTGGCCGATGCTCCCGAGCCTGATTGGGCCGAGCATCCGGTGTATTCGTCGATGGTCTCGTCCACGGAACGCCTTGCCCAGTTGGTGGCGCTGCCGCCGGCATCGCGGCCGACCGGTGAGCTGGCCCTGTTCGATCCGGCTGTACTGTCCGCCGCCGATCGTATCGATCTGGTTGCCGCCCTGCAGGAACAAAAGAATTGGCTCGACGCGGTGCAGGCCCGGGTGCTGGCCGAGATCGATGCGGCCGACACCAGCCCGCTCAACCTCTCGCAGGAGGCGGTGTCGCTGGCGTTGAAGGTCCCGGTGCTGACGGCGCAGCGCAAGCTCAGGACCAGCCGCACATTGGTCCGCGAGCTGCCGAGGACGCTGGCGTTGCTGACGGCCGGTGAGATCACCGAGCGGCACGCGCAGCTGATCACCGAGACGTCCTGGCGGTTGGACACCGAGCTGATCGAGCAGTTCGACCGTCTGGTCACCGAACGGGCGGCCGACCAGACCGTGAGCCAGTTGCGGCAATCGGTCAGCAGAGCCGAACTCGCACTCGATCCGGCCACCGCGCAGCAACGGCACATCCGGGCGCTGGCCGACCGCAGGGTCGGCTTCCAGCCGGCCGCCGACGGCATGGCCGAACTGCCGGTGCTGGTGGGCGCGGTCGAGGGTCAGCTGATCTTCACCCGGCTCACCGCCGCGGCCACCCTGCTGCCGGCCGCCGATGCCCGGACGATGGACCAGAAGCGGGCTGACCTGCTGGTCGATGCGGTGCTGTCCGGCCTGCCGCCAGGCGCGTTGCCGGTGCTGCAGGGACGGCGGCCGGCGATCCAGGTCGTGGTCGGCGCCGACACCCTGCTGCAACTGGATGATGAGCCCGCGCATCTGGTGGGGTACGGGCCGATCACCGCCGAGACGGCCCGCCGGCTGGCCGCGGACGAGTCGGGCACCTGGCGGCGGTTGCTGACCGATCCCGACACCGGGCAACTCCTCGACATCAGCGCCGACCGGTACCGGCCCAGCCAGCGGTTGCGCGACTACGTCACTGCCCGGGACGGCGTATGCGCCTTCCCGACCTGCAACCAGCCGGGCTACCGGTGCGAGTACGAGCACGTGACGGCCTTCGGACGGGGCGGTCGAACCTGCCGGAGCAACGGAGCGCTGGCCTGCCGGCGGCACAACCTCTGCAAGGCAGGCACCGGCTGGCGGTATCGCCGCAACAGTGACGGCTCGTTCACCTGGATCGACGACACGGCCATCGCCGGACCGGTCACCCGCCGCAACGTTGGCCCAGGTCGCGCCGAGCCGACCCACGCGGTACCGATCCAGGCGGTATCAGCTCGCGGGGTGCCGACCCGTGGGGAACCAGAATGCGGGGTGCCGACCCACGAGGAACCAGCGTGCGGGGTGCCGACCCGCGGCCAACCGGCGTGCGTGATACCAAGTCATCCGGTACCGACCCGCGGCGACGACCCGGCCATCCACCAACGAACGGTCCGTTGGCGGCAAGAGAAACGGCAACGGACTCGACGCTGGTCGCCTATCGAGGTGAACCACCATTCTGATGCGGTGATGTCCAGTCTCTGATGCGGTGATGTCCAGTCCAGTCCGGTCCACTGCTACTGGGCGATGCGACGGTCGACCGCGATGCGGCGCGCCCACACCTTCAGGTGACGGTTGGCCGTGATCCGGCCCGGCACCTTCAGGGGCGCCGGCACCTTCAGTCAGTGGCTTCGGCCGCCTGATCGAGGGCGGCGGTGATGACCGTGGCCAGGTGGCGCAGCGTCTCGGCCAGTCCGGGCTGGCCGGCGGCCGCCGCGGCCGCCTCGGCGAGCAGTCGCCGGCGCAGGTCGACGACCGCCAGCACCGATTCGCCGTCGATGTTGGACAGATCGAGCGGCGGCGGGGCGACAGCACCACCCTCGTCGCGAGCGACCGCCCGGCGCAGCAGTTCCCGTGCCAGTTCGGAGTCGGTCACATCGGTCACGGTGGGCACCAGGATCGGCGCGGTCACCGGCACCCCGTAAGCCTCGGCCGCTGCGACCAGCAGTTGGTCAGCGGGCATCCGCAGCGCCTCCGCGAGCACCTGCACGGTCCGACGGGACGGCATTTCCTTGATGGTGTCGCGGGAATCGGTGAGGATCGAGTGCAAGGTCTGCCGCGACAAGCCGGACAGCCGGACGACATCGGCAGGCTTGTACCCCCGCTCGTCCATCCGAGCCTGGATCAGCTTACGAAACGCGTGCATTCCGGCATCCCTCATCCGCTCCAGCACCCGGGGCGCCGCGCCGTCCCGGCTGCTGCGCCCGACAGCCGGAGCGTGGTCACTCGTGGTCGCCACACTTTACTGACCACGGCGGCTGGAAAGCGCAGAAATTCACGACACGGCCATGGCACTTGGTTCTGCGCCGTCAGCCCAGCCGTCCGACAGTGCTTGTCAATGACCGGCTTCCGAGACGAAGATCGCCCCTCGGCTGCATTAAAGAAAGCTTGCTGCACCGGCGCCTTCGTCCCGCCACCCCGGCCGAGCTACCAGGCTGGAGGTTTGCATGTTCGACAGGTCCGACAACGCTGGACGTGCCGTCCGTCACCGGCAGGCGAGGTCCCGGTTTCGCCGTTCGCCCGGCGTGCGGGACTAGCCGCGATGCGGCTGCGGAGCAGAGCGGTGCTGGTCGAGTGTCTGGTGCTGGCCCAGCTCAGTGAGCGCGAACTCGCCCGGCGTGCGGGGTTGAGCCATTCCACCGTCAATCACCTGTGCACCGGCCGCCGCAACACCTGCTCGCGGGCCAGCGCCGCCGCGATCGAACGGGCGCTCAACCTGGAGGAAGGCAAGCTGTTCCTCTGAGCCGACGGCGGGACCAGGTGGCTGCCGGGCCGGCCCGCCACCGACCGCCGGGCTCAGCCACCGACCACCGGCCGAGCCACCGACCACGGGCCCAGCCCCCGACCACGGCCGAGCCACCGACCGCGGGCCCAGCTACCGACCACTGGCCGAGCGCGGCTCCCGGCTGGTCGTGGTGCCCGACCGCCGACCGCCGGCCGTTGACCCGACGGCTGGCAGTCAGGTCAACCGGCCAGGTGCGCCAGCTCCGCCAATCCGGTCACCAGCGGCGCTCCCGCGTAGACGTTCATCCGGCCCGGACGCACCATGCCGGCCAGCACCAGATCGTGCTCGCGCGCCAGGTCCACCGCCAGGTCCGAGGGCGCCGACACCGCCACGATGCCGGCCACCCCGGCAGCCACCGCCTTCTGGACGATCTCGAAGGACACCCGGCCACTGACCACCAGCAGCAGATCCGTCGCCGGCACCCGGTCGGCGAACAGTGCCCAGCCGGTCACCTTGTCCACCGCATTGTGCCGCCCGACGTCCTCCCGCACTACCAACAGTTGGCCGCCTGCGGTGGCCAGCGCCGCCGCGTGCAACGACCCGGTCCGGTTGAAGGTCCGCTGCTGCTGGCGCACCTGGTCGGGCAGCTCGTGCAGCACCGCGGCCGGCACCGTCCAACCGGCCGTGTGCGGAGCGGCGCGACGCAGCGGGCTGAGGTCCAGCACGTCGGCGCTGCACACCCCGCACGCCGCACCGGTCACCCAGGCTCGCGGCCGGGGCGGCTGCACCCCGTCGGCCAGTGCCACATGCACCTGGTCGACCCCGCGGCCGCTGATCCCGTCCGCTGCTCGCAGCGTGAGGTCGTCCTCGGTCCGGCACTGCCGCAGGCCGTGCAGGTCCGAAGCCGTCCGGACCCCCGACTCGACCGTCAGCCAGCCCGCCGCCAGCTCGATGTCGTGGCCGGGGGTGCGCATCAGGGTGGCGATCGACTCACCGGCCACGATCAGGTTCAGCGGCGCCTCGACGGTCAACTCGTCACCGACCGAATCCACGCTGCCCGGGAAGTCCGCCGAGGAGGTACGGACCTTGACCACCCGGCGTCTCGCCGTGCTGACAGCCATCGCCGGCCCCATTCCCGCGGCACCGCGCCGCGCACCCTCCAATCTAGACAACTCCGGAGTGGACAGCGCCGGTCCGGCGACACCCGCGGGCTAGGGTGGATCGGCGCGGGCTGAACTGCCGGTGCGGGAACCGCAGTGCCGGCGCGGAGCCGGACTGCCGGCGCGGAAGGGGGCGGACGCGATGCCAGCAGCCGGTCCGCCGTCTGCCGCGCACCGGCCATGACCCTGTTCGGCGAGCCGGCCGAGGACAGCCCGCCGCCACCTGCGCATCCGTTCGACAGCGCCGACGACCCGAACAGCCCGCTGGCCGTCCGGATGCGCCCGCGCACCCTCGACGAGGTGCTCGGCCAGCAGCAACTGCTGGGCCCGGGCTCGCCGCTGCGCCGGCTGGTCGAGGGCGACGCGCCGATGTCGCTGATCCTGTACGGCCCGCCCGGCACCGGCAAGACCACGCTGGCCACCATCGTCTCGACCGCCGGCAACCGGCGCTTCGTGCAGCTGTCGGCGCTCAGCGCGGGCGTCAAGGACGTCCGGTCGGTGATCGACACCGCCCGCCGCACCCTCGAGCACGGCGGCCGGCCCACCGTGCTCTTCATCGACGAGATCCACCGCTTCTCCAAGACCCAGCAGGACTCGCTGCTGGCCGCCGTCGAGGCCCGCACCGTCACCCTGGTCGCGGCCACCACCGAGAACCCGTACTTCTCCCTGGTCGCGCCGCTGCTCTCGCGCAGCCTGCTGCTGACCCTGCAACCGCTCACCGACGACGACATCGACCAGCTGGTCGACCGGGCGCTGGCCGACCAGCGGGGCCTGGCCGGCGCGGTCAGCCTGGCCGCCGAGGCCCGCGACCACCTGCTGCGGATGGCCTCCGGCGATGCCCGGCGGGCGCTCACCGCCCTGGAAGCGGCGGCGGGCTCGGTGCTGGCCGCCGGCGACCGCGAGATCAGCCTGGCAGCCCTGGAACAGGCCGTCG
>JAVEEO010000114.1 GCA_030840415.1 Pseudonocardiales bacterium
GCGGCCCTGAGAACCGTGGAGTGCTCGACCGCCGAGTGCAGCAGCACGGTGCCGGCCCGCCGCCGGCCGGCCAGGCTGCCCAGCACCGCCTGCTGCAGGGCGTGCGTCCCGGACGGCAGGAAGGTGATCTCGTCCGGACGGACCGCGAGCTCCTCGGCCGCGGCCCGCCGGGCGGCATCGAGCAGCACCGCGCTGCGCCGGCCGCCCTCGGTCAGCCGGGACGGATCGGCCCAGCCGTCCTGCCAGGCGGCCTGCATAGCCTCGACGGCCACCGGGTGCAGCGGCAGCCCGGCGGCGGCGTCGAAGTACCCCGAGCCCGGCTGGTCCATGCCGCCGACGCTAGTACGCCCTGACCGCCATCCGATGCCGGGCGCCCGGCTCCGACACCACCGACTACCCCCTCACCGCTGTCGTGCCCTGTTCTCGGATAGGCTCCCAGGGGCGGGATTGCTCGGGGCGGAATGGGCCTCGACCCGGCCGGACGAGGAAGGCGGTTTCGCCAGTGCAGCGCAGTCTCCGATCCCGACTCAGCCGGCTCGGCCTACTCGTGGCGTCGACCGTGATGCTGACCGGGTGCACCGCCCACGACATCGAGGCGAAGCTCCGGTTCGGCTGGCCCACCGGGGTCACCCATCAGGCCGACCGGATGCGCACCCTGTGGACCTGGTCCTCGGTGGCGGCGCTCATCGTCGGCGTGATCGTCTGGGGCCTGATCTTCTGGTGCTGCTTCCGCTACCGCAAGACCGATGACCTGCTGCCCACCCAGACCAAGTACCACCTGCCGATCGAGATCGCCTACTCGATCGCCCCGTTCGTGATCATCGCTGGGCTGTTCTACTTCACCGCCGTCACCGAGGACTACGTCGACAAGCTGTCGCCCAACCCCGACACGGTCGTCCAGGTCGATGCGTTCAAGTGGAACTGGCAGTTCGAGTACAAGTCGAACACCGTCAACGGCGTCTCGACCGCCACCAACTACCCGACCGGTGACCCGGCCGCCGGCACCTCGCTGTCCACGGTCGGCAGCTCCGACGAGATCCCGGTGCTGGTGGTGCCGGTCGAGAAGCGGGTGCGGGTCATCGAGGTGAGCAAGGACGTCATCCATTCGTTCTGGGTGCCGGAGTTCCTGTTCAAGCGCGACGTCATCCCGCAGCCGAAGCCGAACGAGTTCGAGTTCACCGCCACCCAGACCGGGCACTACGTGGGACGGTGCGCCGAGCTGTGCGGCACGTACCACTCGCAGATGAACTTCGAGGTACGGGTGGTCACGGCCGAGAACTTCGCCAAGTACCTCACCAACCTGGCCGCGATCCCGTCCAGCGACCCGGCGCGCCAGAGCAAGGCGCTGCAGTCCATCGGTGAGGCACCGTGCGCCACCACCACCTACCCGTTCCAGACCGACCGGAACCATCGGTCGGCGTCGGAGGCCGGCGCGTCGCCCTGCGTCGGCGCCAGCAGCTAGGCGGCCGCGATGAAACCCGAAGCCCGAATCTTCCTGTGGATCGCGCTGTTCTGCTTCGTGATCGCCGGGGTCTACGCCTTCTGGACCGACCGCAACGGCGGCAGCGTCGAGACCGCCGGCACCGCGGCGCTGATCCTGTCCGGCGGCCTGCTGGGCATCAGTGGCTCGTTCTTCTGGTTCGTGTCCCGGCGCATCGACGCCCGTCCGGAGGACCGCAACGACGCCGAGATCGCCGAGGGCGCCGGTGAGCTGGGCTTCTTCTCGCCCGGCAGCTACTGGCCCATCGCGATCGCCTTCGGCGCCATGGTGACGGCCATCGGCATGGCGACCGTGCAGTACTGGCTGGTGGGGCTGGGCACCCTGATGATCCTGTTCACCAGTGGCGGCCTGCTCTTCGAGTACTACACCGGCAACCGGTCCCCGCTGCGCTAGGACGGGCCCGACCGGTGACGCCGGTGCGCTACGTCCGCTTCGAGTCGGCTACCCCGAACGACCGGGGCAGGTACACCGGCATCTTCGGGCTCGCCAATGGGCTGGCCCGCTCGGGCCTGCTGTCCGCGGCTGACCGGGCCTGGTGGCGAGCTGCCAATGACTGGTACGACCTGGCCTATCCCGATCCCGCCTCGGTCGACCCGACGCTGTTCGACCGGGGCCGGCACCCTGGGCTGACGTGCTGGTTCCTCGACAGCGCCGAGCACCTGCTGTGCCGGGTGCCGGGTTACCTGGCCCTGCTGGACCGCTACGGCCTCGCCTGGCGGCAGCGCTCCAGTGCCGACCCGGGAATGGTCCGGTACCGGGACGACGTCCAGATCGCGGTCACTCCGTACCCGCTGCCAGCGCCCGTTGGGTGAGAGCGGCCTAGCGGCGCCGATAGGCGTGTGCCCGGGATGACACCCGGAACACCCGGACAGTGCGGTCGGCGTCCTCGATGTCATACAGGATTCTGTAGGACCCACGCCTCGCGCTGTATGCGCCGTCGAAATCGTCCCGAAGCTGCTTGCCGACGCGGCGCGGATTCGCCGCCAGCGGCCCATACACGAACTCGAGGATTGCCGGGACAACCCGTGGCGGTGTGGCGTCCAGGTCGCGGCTTGCGGACGCTGCGAGCAGCACCATCCAGGGGATGTTGTCGTCTGGAAGACGATTGTCTGGTTCGGAGCTGCTGTCGTTCACTGGGTAGTCGATCCTTCGCGAAGTAGTTGTCCTTACTTCGTGGCTTGGATCGTGGTCAGACAGGATGCAATCGACTCATCGGGTGGTGCCGATGCCATACCGCCTGCGGACGTCGGATTCGCTCAGAAGATCTTCGCGTGCTGCGCTGCGTCCGGCCTGGAGATCCTCGTGAACTCCCGGCTGTGCCTGCCAGAAGAGCGTTTCCTCCATCGCCTCGAGGTCGTCGACGGCGATCAGCACCGCAGCGGGCCGCCCATGCCGGGTGATGGTGACGCGTTCGTGTGTAAGAGCAGTTTCCTCGACCAGCTCATTGAGTCGAGCCTTGGCGTCGGTCAACGGAATGGTGGACACGCCTACATCGTAAGACACCGGAGAGAGATCTGACCAGACCTGAATTCGGTACCGAGCATGTCGAGGTTAGATCGTCATAGCTCTAGATAAGGCTGTGGCGGCTCCCCTCGATACAGGGAGCCGCCACAGCTGAGCGTTCTGAAGGTCAGTCGGTGAGTTCCTTCTGGCGGTGCTCGCCGCGGGCCTCCGCGGCGGCGAGTGCGTCGAGTTCGGCCTGGATGTCGGTCTTCTCGCGGACCGGGTAGAAGAAGCCCCGGATCTTGTGGCCGTGCGGGTTGCCGAGCTCGTTCATCTTCTTGGGCACCTTGCTGCCGGCGTAGGCGAGTTGGCCGTGACCGTGGTCGTCCACCGGGCCGAGCGGCTGGTGCACCTCGATGAATTCACCATTGGGCAGCAGCTTGATGATGCCGGTCTCGATGCCGTGCTCGAGCACCTCGCGGTCGTGGCGCTGCAGGCCGAGGCAGATCTTGTAGGTGATCGCGTAGGCCAGCGGCGGCAGCACCAGCAGGCAGATCCGGCCGGCCCATGTCATCGCGTTCAACGAGATGTCGAAGGCCTTGGCGATCAGGTCGTTGCCGCCGGAGACCAGCAGCACGCCGTAGAACGTGATGGCCATCGCGCCGAGCCCGGTACGGACCGGCACGTCGCGGGGACGCTGCAGCAGGTTGTGGGCGGACTTGTCGTGGGTGAACTTGGCCTCGAGGAACGGATACGCCCCGGCGAGGCTGAACAGGATGCCCGGCAACACCAGCGTCGGCCAGAACAGCGGCGGGATGGTGTGGTCGAACAGCCTGATCTCCCAGGACGGGAAGAGCCGGGTCGAGCCGTCCAGGAAGCCGATGTACCAGTCCGGCTGCGAGCCCGAGGACACCTGGGCGGGGTTGTACGGGCCGAACAGCCAGACCGGGTTGATCTGGGCCAGCCCACCGAGCGCGGCGCAGACGGCGAACACGATGAAGAAGAAGCCGCCGGCCTTCATGCCGTAGGTCGGGTACATCCGCTCGCCGCTGACGGTCTGCTCGGTCTTGCCGGGGCCGGGGAACTCGGTGTGCTTCTGCTTGATCAGCAATGCCATGTGGGCACCGATCAGGCCGGCCAGGATGCCCGGCACCAGCAGCACGTGCACGATGTAGAGCCGTCCGATGATCACGGTGCCGGGGAACTTGCCGCCGAACACCAGGAACTCGGCCCAGCTGCCGATCACCGGGATCGACTGCATGATGGCCGCGGCGATCCGCAGCCCGGTGCCGGACAGCAGGTCGTCGGGCAGCGAGTAGCCGGCGAAGCCCTCGACCAGGCCGAGGGTGATCAGGCCCAGCCCGATCAGCCAGTTCAGCTCGCGGGGCTTGCGGAAGGCCCCGGTGAAGAACACCCGGAACATGTGGATCAGCATCGCGGCCATGAACAGCAGCGCCGCCCAGTGGTGGATCTGGCGCTTCACCAGACCGCCGCGGACGTCGAAGGAGATGTTGAGCGTCGAGGCGTAGGCGCGCGACATCTCCACACCGTCCAGCGGCACGTACGAGCCGTCGTAGCGCACCTCGGCCATCGAGGCGTCGAAGAAGAACGTCAGGAAGGTGCCGGACAGGATCAGGATGATGAACGAGTAGAGCGCGATCTCGCCCATCATGAACGACCAGTGGTCGGGGAAGACCTTGTTCAACTGCTTGCGCATGCCACCGGCCGCGCCCAACCGGTCCTCGCTCCACCGGCCGGCCTTGCCGATCGGGGTCCGCGGCTTGTCGAAGCGCTTCGGGCCCTTCACGGTGGGGGCCTTGCTCAGGTCATCGGAGGTGGTGGTCATGGCCGCTCCCAGAATGACGGGCCGATCGCCTCGGGGAAGTCACCCTTGGCTGTGAAGTACTGCTTACCGTCGACCATCTCCACAGTAAGCGGCAACTTGGGAAGGCTGCGAGTGGCCGGACCGAACACCGGCTTGGCGTCCTGCAGCACGTCGAACTGCGACTGGTGGCACGGGCACAGCAGGCGGCCGGTCTTCTGCTCGAACAGCGAGGCCGGGCAGCCGGCATGCGTGCAGATCTTGGAGTAGGCGACGTAGTCGCCCCAGCCGAAGTCGGCCTGGCCCTTGCGCGCCTTGACCGTCTGGCCCGGCTTCAGCCGGATCAGCAGGGTGGGGGAGTCGCTGTCCTTGACGCCGCCCTCGACGCCGGGGAACACCGTCGCGATGCCGCCGGGCTGCAGGTCGTCGGGACCAACCCGCCGGCCGTCGTAGTAGACCAGCGGCACGCCGGCCTTGTACGGGGTGTGGAACAGGCTCTGACCCTCGCCGCGGCCGGGCTTCTTGATCATCGCGCCGACCAGTGCGACCAGCGGAACCACGCCCAGCGCGCCGCCGGCCAGCCCCAGGGTGGTCTTGAGCATCGAGCGGCGGGCGACGCCGAGGTCGTTGAAGCCCGACACCAGGGTGCCGGCCATCAGGACCTGCTCGGTCATCCCCGAAGCGCCGTCGTGCCGGTCCTGGACCGCCTCCTCCTCGGGGAGCAGCCACTTGGCCCACAGCACCACGCCGATGCCGATGCAGGCCAGCGACAACCCCAGCAGGCCACCCACCAGCGGGGTGAAGTAGCGGTAGTTCTGGCTGCCGGTACCGGGCAGCCGCCACTCGTAGGGCACCGCGCCGCAGAACACCACGATGAAGCCGACCGCGGCCAGGAAGCCGAGCAGGAACACCCCGGCG
The DNA here is from genome assembly GCA_030840415.1 of Pseudonocardiales bacterium. Classification (GTDB taxonomy): domain Bacteria; phylum Actinomycetota; class Actinomycetes; order Mycobacteriales; family Jatrophihabitantaceae; genus Jatrophihabitans_A. The sequence goes on from JAVEEO010000114.1 coordinate 5,685, forward strand.
ATGGTGCGCTCGGCCCGCTTCTCGGCCCGGGTGCCGGCGATCGGGAACCGCTCGCGGCGGTGAACGATGTAGACGCCGTCGGCCTCGGCGCCGGCGATCATGGCCTCTTCGGGGCTCAGCCGGGCGGCCTCCTCGGCAGACATGCTCTCGCCGGTGGTGTGATGGGTGGTGCTCACAGTCGGGCTCCGATCCACAGGATCGAGACCATCAGCACGCCGAGGCCGGCGGTCCAGATCACCAGGCCCTCGGCGACCGGGCCGATCCGGCCGAGGCCGGCGCCACCCGGGTCCTTGGCTTCCTTCATGGTCTGGACGTAGGCGATGATCGCCTTCTTCTGCTCGGGGGTGATCTGGTTGTTGCTGAACACCGGCATGTTCTCGGGGCCGACCAGCATGGCGGTGTAGAGCTGGCGGTCGGTCGAGCGGTACAGGTCGGGCGCGATCTTGCCGGCCGACAGCGGAGCGCCGTGCGCGGTGGCCCCGTGGCAGGAGGCGCAGTTCAGCCGGAACAGTTCGCCGCCGTCGCCGAGCTGGTCGGAGCCGGCCCGCAGGTCGGCGTCGGCCGGAGGCACCTGCGGCCCGCCGCCCTGGGACTGCACGAACGCGCCGAGCTGCAGGATCTGCTGCTCGGTGTATTTGGGCACCTTGCGCAGTTCCAGGGCGCCCTGCACCGGGGCCGGCATCCGGCCGGTGCTGACCTGGAAGTAGACGTCGGCCGATCCGGTGCCGACCAGGGTCGGCCCGCGGCCGGTCACGCCCTCGAGGTTGGCGCCGTGGCAGGTGATGCAGCTGGTGTTGTAGAGCTGCCGGCCGGCCTCGACGTCCTGGCTGGTGGCCGCGGTGTCGTCGGCGCCGGAGGTCGGCGCGAGCATCGCGTAGCCGCCGCCGACCGCGGTCAGGGCGCCGATCAGCACCGCCAGACTGGCCGCCCGGCGGCGGAAGCCGCTGGGCCGCCGGGAGGCCGTCCGGGTCGGCGCGGTCCGGCCGGCGTTGTCCACGACGGCCGGCGCGAAGCCGAGATCGGCGTCCGCGTCGAGGTTGTCCTCGTCGGTCATGGACGTCCTTTCGCTGTTCGAACCGGCGTGCCGGGTGGAGCGGTCGGGCAGGGGGTGACCGGGTGGATCGCCATCAGTGGATCAGGTAGATCGTGGCGAACAGCCCGATCCAGACGACGTCGACGAAGTGCCAGTAGTAGGACACCACGATGGCCGCGGTCGCCTGGGCGGGGGTGAACCTGCCCAGGGCGGTGCGCGCCAGGAAGAACAGGAAGGCGATCAGGCCGCCGGTGACGTGCAGGCCGTGGAAGCCGGTGGTGAGGTAGAACACCGAGCCGTACCCCGACGAGGACAGCGTCATGCCCGCCTCGTGCACGCCGTTGACCAGGTGGTGGTACTCGTTGACCTGGTTGCGGTACTCGTTGGCCTGGCCGAGCACGAAGATCAGGCCCATCACGAAGGTCAGGAAGAACCACCGGCGCAGGCCGTAGACGTCGCCCCGCTCGGCGGCGAACACGCCCCACTGGCAAGTCACCGAGGACGCCACCAGGATCACGGTGAAGACGGTCGCGTAGGGCACCG
>JAVEEO010000253.1 GCA_030840415.1 Pseudonocardiales bacterium
TCGGGTTCGGGTGGTCTGACAGCTACGGCATGACGTTGACTCCCGACGGCACGGGTACCGTGACCATTTCTCAAGAGAACGGGGCACAGGTCAGCTTTCAGCCGAACGGCTCCGGCGGCTTCAATGCCGCGCCGCGCGTCCTGGCCAGCCTGATCGCCAACCCCGATGGAACCTACACCTTCACGCGTAAGCCGGATCAGCAGAGCTTCACCTTTTCCAGTAGCGGTCAGCTCATCAGCGAAAGCGACCGCAACGGTTACCTCACCTCGCTGCAGTACAGCGGTGCTCAACTGACCTCCGTGACCGATCCGGCAGGCCGCAAACTCGCCTTCGCCTATGCCGGCACCCACATCGCTTCCGTGACCGATCCCCTCGGCCGAAAAACCACCTATACCTACGACGCAGCCGGCAACCTGATCAGCACAACCGACGCCGCTGGTCAGATGTGGAAGTACAGCTACGACGCCAGCCACCTACTGCTGTCTATGACTGACCCGCGCGGCGGGGCAACTACGAACGCCTTTGACGGCGCCAATCGGGTGACGGCACAGACTGACCCGCGCGGATCAGTTACCCGCTGGAGCTATGTCGGCAACCCCGTGTCGCCGGGCGGCGGCACGACATCAGTCACCGACCCGAACGGCAACATCACGACCTACGACTACGCCAACCTCGAGCTGCAGGACGTCACGCATGCCACCGGCACGCCGCTGGCCGCCACCACCCGCTATACCTATGACCCTGCCACGCTCGGCTTGTCGTCAGTGACCGACCCGAACGGCAATGTCACCACCAGCACCTACGACAGCGACGGCAATCAGACCGCAACCACGGATGCGCTCGGCCGCACCACCACGTTCACCTACGACCAACTTGACGACCTGACCAGCAAGACCCTCCCCTCTGGACAGATAACGGCATACAGCTACGACAGCGTGGGCAACCTCACGATGGTCACCGACGCCGTGGGTAATCACACTGACTTCAGTTACGGCGATCCGACTCATCCAGGTGATGTCACCGAGATAACTGACCGCGACGGACGGGCCACCACCATGGCCTATGACGTCCAAGGCGACATCACCGCCACCAGTGTCTCACCGAGTGCCGGAGTCACGAATACAACAGCCAGCGTCTATGACGCTGTGGGGCAGCGCCTGTGCCAAGCATCGCCGAAAGCCACGACAGCCCACGTCAGCTGCCCGGCAGCTGGTGGCAGCCGCGTAGCCAACACCACGACGACCACTTACGACCAAGCCGGCCGCGTAACCGCGCTCACTGATCCCCTCGGGCACACCACGGCCACGAGCTATGACCTCGCCGGCAACCGCACCCAAGTCACCGATGCCAGCGGCCACACCACCAAGTACAGCTACAACGCCAATAACCAGGCGGTCAGCATCACACGGGCCGACGGCTCGACTGTGTCCTACGCCTACGACCCTAACGGCAACCAGACCAGCCAAACCGACGCCGCCGGCAACGCCACCCACTACAGCTACGACGCGCTCAACCGGCAAGTGGCGGTCACCGATCCGCTCGGCCACATCACGAGGTCCAGCTATGACCTCGCCGGCAACCGCACCGGCACTACTGACCCCTCCGGACGCACGACGACCTACCGTTACGATGCGGCCAACCAGCTCAGCGACATTACCTACTCCGACACCATTACTCCGGCCGTGAACTACGCCTACACCAGCGACGGGCAGCGTTCATCCATGACGGATGGCACTGGCACGACCACCTACGCCTACGACGGCCTCGATCGGTTAATCGGTCAGACCAACGGTGCCGGTGCAACGGTCGCTTATGCCTACAACAACTCAGGTCAGGTAACCGGCCTGACCTATCCCTCCGGTCAGACAGTAGCCAAGACCTACGATGGTGCGTCTCAGCTCACCAGCCTGACTGACTGGCTGGGCAAGACCTTCAACTTCGGCTACGACCCGAATGGCAATACGACCAGCCAAGCTGACCCGAACGGTGTCACGGCGTCGTCGACCTACAATGACGCCGATCAGCTGACCGCCATGATCGACAAGACTGCAACCGCTACCCTCGCCAGCTTCAGCTACACCCGTAACAGCCTTGGCCAACTGGCCTCGGCGACTACGACCGGCGTCCCCGGATCACCGGAAACCTACGGATACAGCGCGCTCAACCAACTCAGCTCGGTCAACGCCTCGCCGTACGGCTATGACCACGCTGACAACCTCATCAAGCTTGCCGACGGCACCACCCAGACCTTCAACGCCGCCAACCAGCTGACGACCTCGACCACACCGGTACCGGCACCACCGGCACCAGTCGTATTCGGGAGGAACGTCGTGGCGGCCGACCAGCAAACCGGCTCGACGCTAGTCTCATCACCGGTGCTGCAAACAACCCTGCCTAACGAACTTCTTGTCGCATTCGTCTCCGCCGGCGGCCCAACGGCGCATGCCCAACGCGTAACAGCCGTGACGGGTGCAGGCTTGCGCTGGACATTGGCAGCGCGGTCTAACGGAGTCTTGGGAGGAACAACCGAGATTTGGCAGGCTTATGCGCCGAAGCCCATTGCCAGTCGCGTCACCGCCTCGCTGCTCTACAAGGGCTACCACGGATCAATTACCGTTATGAGCTTCACCGGGTCAGTCCTTACCACCAGCGGCGCCACGGCGGCCCACGGGCGGAACGCGACACCAGCGATCGCCATCAGGTCATCGCTAGCCGGTTCGGTGGTGCTGGCGGTCGGCCAAGACCTCGACCATCCGGCTGCAGTGACCCCGGCTCTCAACCAGGTCCTGGTGCATCAGTTCCGTGACGCTCGTACGCACCAAACCAACTGGACCCAACGGGTTGCGACGCGGACCGCTCTCGGCGGCATCGTCCGGGTCAGCGACAAGCTGTCGGCCATTGACCGTTGGCAAATGGCGGCCGTCGAGATACATCCCGCGCCTCAATCTGCCGCAACCGTCAGTAAAAGCACCTACGGCTACGACAGCCAAGGCAACCGCACTAGGACCACCAAAGACGCCGTGACCGTGGCCACCAAATATGACCAAGCCAGCCGGCTCGTGGCCTACAGCTCAACTGCTACCTACGCATACGACGGCGACGGACTCCGGGCATCCAAGACGGTCAACGGCGTCAAGACGGCTTTCGCCTGGGATCAATCCGGATCTCTGCCACTACTGCTTACCGACGGCAGTGACGCCTACGTCTACGGACCCGACGGCTTACCGCTAGAGAAGATCTCCAGCAGCACCCCAACCTACCTCCTGCACGACCAACAAGGCAGCACTCGGCTCCTAACGAATGCAACCGCCGCCGTTGTCGGCACGTATGCCTACAGCCCGTATGGCAAGACAATCGCTCACGGCGGCTCGGCGTCCACGCCGCTGCAGTACGACGGGCAGTACACCGATTGGGAGAGTGGATATCAGTACCTACGGGCACGGTACTACGATCCCACGTCGGGCCAATTCATCAGCCGCGACCCATTAGTCGACGCGACACACGTCAACTACGGCTTTGCAGGGGATAGCCCTTTTAACGAGGTTGACCCTAGTGGAATGATTTCTATTGCCTGTGCTTTGTTAGGCCTCGATCCGTGGACCTCATCAGCGGGCGATTTCGCCGAAGCGCTTATCCGGCGTGCGAGTGTGCTCGGCATGCTCCTGCGGACTGGTGATTCTCCAGCTGTCCGCTCCGCCGCAGCCGCCCTCCTGCGCGACGCTGGCAGGCTTGCCAGCAATCCCATTCTCCAAAACCTGTCACGGTATGCCCCAGCAGCAAGCGCAGTATTCGGTTTCACTGGGGCCGTATTGAGCGGTGACTCGGTCGAGCGTGCCTCCTTGACAACCGCCGGCAGCGTGAGCGGTGGCGCGGGTGGAGCCGCGCTAGGAGGAGTCGCGTGCGGAGCAGAAACAGTAGCAACGCTTGGCTTCGGCGCAGTCGCCTGTCCTGTGTTGATAGTTGGAGGAGGCGCCGTGGGCGGATGGGTGGGCAATAAGTTCGGAGGCTGGGTATCCGACGTTTTTGGATGGTAAACCCAGACATTCGGCTTGACCATTAGATATGCGCAAGTTACTGTAAGTTCATGGGTATTTCATGTCATTAATGATCGCAAGTGGCGTACTCGTAGTGCTGCTACTGCTCGCTGCGGCTCCGTTACGCAAACTGTGGCGCGGTGAATGGCAGGCTTGGATAAAGCCACAATCATATTGGCCCTATGGACAGCAGGCATGGGTGCGGTGGGTTCGAACATGGCCCGTTTGGTATGCCGGGATGGTGATTCTCGTTCTGGCGCTTCCAATTGCGAATTTCTCCACTGCCGGCGGACTTCTAGTCGGTGCTCTTTGGGTTGTCTGCGTGGTACTCGCAGGTGTGATTTTCTTGACGGGACGTCCTCGCGCACTTATTCCACATCCACTTAGGAATGGAGATCCAAAACCAGACGCTGGGCGTGAGCGTCGGAGCCGCTGACCAAAGTACGATGGCGGGCTCGTGTTGATGCAGGGTACCTGCGCCTTCTGGATTTATAGCAAAGCCGAGGAACGTCACTGTACTGTGGGCCGAGTTGTTGGAGTCGGCCTGATCGTCGGCGCTGACGGTTGGCGGGACTGAGCGCCGCCAACATTTCATGAACCTCTTGATGAAACTCGCCGCTCGCCCAATCCTCTTGGACAGTAGTCAGGCATTCGCAGAGCGCCACGTAGTAATGCGGTCGGCAGTAACCGACCATGACATCGTTGCTGTCGAACAGGCAGACCTTCGGGTCATGGCCGGCGATCCATACGAGGAAGCGTTCAATAACCGGTCGCATCACTGGCGTGTCGAGCAGCCGTCCATAGAAAGTCTCAGGTTCCCCGCCGATCTGGATTGCCGTCGATAGCTGCTAGATGTCATCGGGCTGGCTCACGAACGGCGCCCAGATGATGCCTTCGAGCAGATACTGGATCGACTCTTCCGGATGCGGCTAATGAGGAGCTGCCGAGGTACTTGGCGCCTCTGCCCCGCGGGCAGTCCACCAGATTCCATACAGGCGATCCGTCCGAGGCCGCTCGAACCGGCATGTGATCGTGTCGCCGTCCACTGGCAGTTCGTGGCGGTCGGTGGCATACACCAGCTCGAAGAAGTTGGGCGCGCTCACTGCCCATGCCTGCTGGGGGTACGGCGGTCGCTTGAAGACGACGGCCAGCGTCAGGGTGGCGGGCTTCCAGTCGCGCGGGTAGCCGTAGATCAGACATGGCATTGATGGCCCCGGAGTCACGTTGGGGTAGCCGGTGCTGATGTGGGTCGCGGGTTCGTCGTCGGCGGTGTCCAGTGGCCGCTGGATGGTGGTCGTGCCAAGGATGCGGTCGCCCTCGACGGCTGCAGCGACGATGAGATGTCCGGTGAACTGGTCAGTGAGCAGCTTGGCGCGTAGCTCAGCCACAGTGCGGTCGGACCACCGCCCCAGTGTTTTAACGTCGCGCCCGATGGCCTTGGCATAACCAGCTCGCCTGTCGCCGAGCCAGTCGCGCTCGCGGGCGTGGGGCGTCCGTTCGAGGAGTTCCTCGAGATCAAGTCCGAAGTCGACTCGCAGTGCGCGGATGCGCTCGCCGTCGCCGAGCTCGCGCAGCAGTTGCTGCAAACGGTGCAGGGCGATTTGGGGATCGCTTGCGCCCAGGGCTGACATGACGGCGCCACTGTCCTGCAGCCGGTCAGCGGTAAGACCGATGCCTTCGCGCAGCTTCTTTAGCTGAACGAGCGCCTCGTCGGTGTCCACTGACCTGTCCATCTTTTGGTATCCGTTTGACCTCTCGCGTCGAGGGTAGCGGTCGCAATCCTCGAAAAGTCGGCGGCGACTTCCCCGGAGTGCACAAGCAACCCGATTCGCCGTCGGGACGGAGCACGAGCACATGAACACCATTGACAGGTACGGGTCGGCGGTGGCCGGTCGGGTTCAGTCCCGGCAGCTCGGCCGCAGCCTGGCCCGGATTCAGGACGACACCGCAGTCCAGATCGCCCAGGTGGACGCCCGGGCCGACATCGACGCCAGCAAGATCGACGCCGTAACCATGGTCGCCCAGCGGGCAATGCAGGGCGTGGCCTTCGTGTCCCAGATCGAGCAGCAGCTCGGCCAGGCGGTGCCGATCGCGGTCACCCGGCTGCAGGCCGTCGGTGACCTGGCCACCCTGGCCATGGGCCAGGTCGTCACCGACACCGCCACCAAGCTGCGGCGGTACTGACCATGACCGCCATCTTCTTTCTGCTGCTGGGCATGGTGTTGGCGTTCGGAACCATCGTCGGCTTGGTGGTCTACCTGACCGTCACCGGCCCCGCCCGGACGGAGGCGCAGTCGGCCCGGCTGGAGCAGCTGCGGGCTGAGCGCCGCATCCACCGGCTGACCCAGGACGCCGTGGCGCAGATGCTGGACATCGCCCGGGGTCGGCGATGAGCCGGCCGCCGTTGGTCGGGTGCTCGGCATGAGGCCCACCGGGCCGCGGTCGCTGCTGGACAGCCTGTTCGGGCTGTGCTTCGGCCTGCTGCTGGCGGCGATCGCGGTGCACGTGGCGGTGAAGCTCATCGAAGCGGTCTGGCCGATGCTGCTGGTGATCCTGACCATCGGCCTGCTGGTGGCCGCCGGGGTGGTGCTGCTGCGCCGGCGGGAACGGGGCTGGTAGTCGGGGAGCCAGAACGGCCGAAAAATGCCAGCGGAATACACCAACAATTCCACCAGATATGCAGCCGTTCCATTCGGTGTTGTGCAATAGACAAACTGTATTGACTGTTCGCTCCAGCGAACGTTAACTGGAGATATCCCAAATGTTCGCTGAAGCGAACGCAGGATCAATTCGTAAATGAAAGGAGCGCAGCGCTATGTCCAAAACCTATAAAGATTCCCAGAGAAGCAACGCCACCCGGAAAGGCCGCGAGCGGCATATCTCAGTCCGGGCCGTCCGCCGTGACCCACCCGATCTGCGCAAGCTGTCCCGCGCCCTGATCACCCTCGCCATGGCCGAGGCCGAAGCTGCCGCTGAAGCCGAAGCTCAGGCGGCAGCAGCGTTGCAGGCCAAGGACCACCCGCTGACCCAGCCGTCCAAGCCGGACGGCAGCGAGGCTTCGGATGACTAACCAGCTCGTCTGGCGGCAGCTGCACTGGCCCCGTCCCCTGGACGTGACTAGCGCGGTGGCTGTCATGCGGGCCTGGGCGGCTGATCAGCGCTCACCAGTCATCGTGCTGGAAGCCCGGGCCAGCACTGCCGGTATTCGCTACCTGCTGGGCTGCGCACCGTCAGTGCTGACGTCAGTTGGGCGGCGGTTGACGACGGCCATCCCAGCGGTCCAGCTGACTCAGCCGGCTGTCGACCGGGCAGCCGTCACCGCCGCCGGCCGGCTCAAGCTGTCCACCCGGCACCGAGCCCTGCGCACCGACACCCCGGAGGTGGCCGTCCGGCAGATCCTCGGCGCGCTGACGAGCGTCGGCAAGGGCGAACTGCTGGTGCTGCAGCTGGTGCTCGGGCCGCGCCGGATTCCATTAGCCGTCGCTAACCATTCGCCGTCCTCGATCGTCATGCCCTGGTACCAGGTGGTCTGGCGCGGCAACGGCGGCGTTGTCGACGGTGAGAAGCGGGCGGCGCTGCGCGACAAGGTGGGTGACCACGGCTTCGCCGCCGCCCTGCGGATCGGTGCGCTGGCCGCTACCCCTGACCGCCGCCGGTCGCTGATCCTGAGCCTCTTCTCGGCCATCCGCATCAGCGAAGCCCCCGGCCTGCAAGCCCGGCTGCTCCGCGACCATCCGGCCCGCCTGAACGCCGCTACGCCGCCGCCGTGGTGCTGGCCGCTGCGCCTCAACGCATCCGAAGCCGTCGCCCTAACTGGTTGGCCGCTCGGCGACCAGGAACTGCCCGGCCAGCCGCCGCTGCACCCGCGTCAGGTCGCGCCGGCTGCCCTGGCCCTGCCCGGCGATCGGGTCATCGGCAAGGTGCTGGCACCCGGCGTCAGCGGCCAGCTCGGCAACACCGTCATGGACGCGCTGCGCCACACCTGGGTCATCGGGCCGAACGGCACCGGTAAGTCGACGCTGCTGCTGAACCTGATCGTGCAGGACCTGCACGCCGGCCGGCCGGTGGTGGTCATCGAGCCGAAGGACCTGATCCGCGACCTGCTGGCCCGGATTCCGGAATCCCGCCGGGACGACATCGTGCTGCTGGACTGCACCGACGACACGCCGGTGGGCATCAACCCGCTGCTGCGCCACGGCCGGCGCCCGGAGCTGGTGGCCGACGGCCTGCTGGCCACCTTCCAAGCCCTCTACGGCGACGGCCTCGGGCCGCGCAGTACGGACATCCTGGCCAACTGCCTGAACGTCCTTGCCCGCCGGGACGACGCCTCCTTGGTGATGCTGCCACTGCTGCTGACGAACGGAGGCTTCCGCCGCTCCCTGATCCAGCAGGTGGTGCGCTCCGACCCGATCGCCGCCGGGCCGTTCTGGGCCTGGTACGACAGCCTGTCCGAGGATGGCCGGTCACAGGTCACCGCACCGCTTATGAACAAGCTGCGGCCGCTGCTCCGGCCGGCGCTGCGCTCCGTCCTGGCCCAGCGCAGTCCGCGCTTCAACATCCGCCAGGTGCTGACGGACAACAAGGTGCTGCTGGTGCCGCTGCAGAAAGGCGTCATCGGCCCGGACAGCGCCGAACTGCTCGGCGCGCTGGTCCTGGCCGAGCTGTGGCTGGCCATCCGGGAACGCGCCGCCATCCCGGCCAAGCGGCGTACCCCGGTCATGGTCTACCTCGATGAGGTCCAGGACTACCTACGCCTGCCCACCGACCTCAGTGACGCCCTGGCGACCTCCCGCGCCCTGGGTGCTGCCTGGCACCTGGCCCACCAGTACCGCGACCAACTGTCTCCTGCCATCCGGGCCGCCTTCGAAGCCAACGCCCGCTCGCGGATCTGCTTCCAGCTGAACGCCACTGACGCCCGGGCAATGGCGGCCGGCCAGCAGCGGATCACACCCGAGGACTTCAGCGCGCTGCCTGCCTTCCACATCTACGCCGCCCTGCTGCACCACAACAGCCTGCAGCCCTGGGCTTCGGCAACCACCTTGCCGGCCCCGAGGCGGTGCAGTGACCCAGCCGCAGTCCGGGCCGCCAGCCGCAGCCGCTACGGCCAACCTCTGGCAGCCATCGAGGCGGACTTCGCCGCCCTGCTGGATCACAGCACCAACACCAGCAGCAGTAGCAGTGCGACCACTCCTACCGGTCGGCGCAGAAGGACCACGCCATGACCGGCTTGAACAACAGCCTGCAGCGGTCCGGTCGCTGGTCCGGCCGCGTGGCGAGTCAGGTGGCTGTACCCACCGAGGACGCTGACCCAGAGCGGATTAGTGCGCCCGAAAGCTTTACCCGCTTTTCTAGCACGTGTAGTTCTGCTTCTCCCGCCGAGCGCGGGCCGAAGGCGAAGCCGGACGGACGGCTCAGCCGAGGGCAAGCCGAGCGTGTCGCCCGCAGTCTGGGCGACCGTGACCGGGCCATCCTGGACAGCGTTGCTGCCCACCGCTTGCTGACGACTGTCCAGATCGAACGCTTCCACTTCATGGGTCATCAGAGTCCTGAGGCTGCTGCGCGGATCTGTCGCCGGGTGCTGCACCGCCTGCATGAACTTCGGGTCATCGAGCATCTGGATCGCCGGGTCGGCGGCGTCCGGGCCGGTTCAGCCTCCTACGTCTGGCGCGTCGGCCTGATCGGCGACCGGCTGCTCCGCACTGATCCCGACCAGCCGCGTGCTCGGCGCAAGGAACCATCGCTGCGCTGGCTCGAACACTGCTTGGCGATCGCCGACACCCACCTGATGCTGCGCGACCTCACCACCAGCGCTGCCATCGAACTGCTGCAGGTTCAAACCGAACCGGCCTGCTGGCGCACCGCCGCCAGCTTCGGCGACCGGATACTCAAACCTGATCTGCTCGCCGTCACCGCCGCCGGCGACTACGAAGACCACTGGTACATCGAGGTTGACCGGGCCACCGAGAGCCTGCCGACGCTGCTGCGCAAGTGCGCCCAGTACGAGGATTACCGGCGCACCGGAACTGAGCAGCAGGAGCACGGCGTCTTCCCGCTGGTGGTCTGGATCGTGCCGGACGACATCCGAGCAGGGAAGCTGCGAGCTGCCATCACGGCCAGCCGCAGCCTCGACAGCGACCTGTACCGCATCTGCACCCCGGCCAGCTTCCCGGAAATCATCACCGGAGGCGCGGCATGACGGGCTGCCGCAATCAGGTCATCGTCGGCGACGCTCACCAACAACTCCGCCGGCTACCCGCCGCCAGCGTCGACATGGTGCTGACCAGCCCACCGTACTTCCGGCTGCGCGACTACCAAGTAGGCGGCCAACTCGGCCTGGAAGCGCACATCGAGGACTGGGTGACCGGCCTGCAGGCCGTGGCCCAGGAGGCATTGCGGGTATTGGTGCCCACCGGAAGCCTGTGGCTGAACCTGGCTGACACCTACTCGACGCACCCCAGTCAAGGAGCAGGCCGTAAGAGCCTGCTGCTTGGCCCGGAACGCCTGGCGCTGGCGCTCATAGCTGACGGCTGGACGCTCAGGAATAAGATCGTCTGGCAGAAGGCCAACCCGATGCCGTCCTCAGTCCGTGACCGGCTGACCTGCGCTTGGGAAGCCCTCGACGTGTTCGTCAAGCAACCGGGCTACTTCTTCGACCTCGACAGCGTCCGGGTGGCGCACACCACGAGGCACCATGGCAGGCTCAATCCGAACCACCAGCGGCGCAGGACCCGCGAAGTCTGGCGCGGCCCGAACGGTGACGACGCCTCCGGTCTCGATGTGCTGAAGGCGCGCGGCGTCATCGGGCACCCGCTCGGCAAGAACCCCGGCGACGTCTGGCGGCTCTCCAGTAGCGGCTTCCGGGGCGCGCACCACGCCACCTTTCCGGTCAGTCTGGCTGAGCGGGCCATCTTGGCCGGTTGTCCGGAAGGCCGCTGCGTTGCCTGCCGGTTGCCCTGGAAGCGGCAGACCATTCGAGCACTCGGTGGCACAGCTGTCCGGGCCGCCCTCGGACCAACCTGTGATTGCAATGCGCCGTCTGAGCCCGGGCTGGTGCTCGATCCGTTCTTCGGGGCCGGTACCACCGCTGTCGCCGCCGAACGCCTCGGCCGGGACTGGCTCGGTATTGAACTCAACCCCGACTTCGCCGAACTGGCACAACGGCGCATCCAGGACACCCGCGCCGGTCCACGTCCTACCAGCCGCCCGGCGTGAGCCGCCTCTCGTCGGTGTCATGCGGCCGAGCACCACCAAGCGACCTGCCAGGTAGGGCAGATCCGGCTCGTCCGCACCCGCACCGAGGAGGTAGCGATGTCCATTCAGGACAGCGGTTCCACCGGCAAGGCTGGCGTCAAGACGCTGGCCATCCGGCTGGAACCGGAAACCCACGCCCAACTGAGCCTGATCGCTCAGCTGCGCGGCCACACCATCACCGACGAGATCAAGGCAGCCCTTGACGCCCACATCGCGGGAGTCAAGCAAACCCCTGAACTCGCCGCCCGCGCCGGCTCCGTACTCGAGGACATCGAACGCGAAGCCCTGGCCCGGCGAACTGCCATTGCCACCCTGTTCGGCAACGAACAGCCGGCAGCGGTGACTGCCACCGGCGCCAGTACCGCAGCCGCGGCACAGGGCGCGGCAGCAGCCGGTACTGCAACGGCCGAACCGAGCGCCCGCAGCCGCGGACGCAGGGAAGGCAGCAGCGGATCGGCGGTGAAGGACAGCTAGCGCCTATATGGGCGTGAGCGCGTGGAAGACCGCACCGACCCGGTGCGAACCCTGGCAGAGGCCGGACGGTTTGAGGAAGGTTCGCCTTTCTTACCCGTTCGCCTCTGCCAGTCACACCAAGAGGACACCCGTTAAGAGAAAGGAGGTCATCCATGACCCACGAACAACCACCAATACCTGGTAACCAAGGCGGTGATTCCGAGGCAGCCGGGCAACCACCACCAGTGCCGAGCGGCGGCGAGCAGTCGGCCGACTTGCCGCTGCCCGATGCTGAGCAGCACGAAGACGAGGGCATCGACCAGCCGCGCATCTGGGCTGGCTCGCTGGTCGACTACAACAACGGCCGTCTCCACGGTGCCTGGATCGACGCCGCCCGCGACCCGGACGAGATCCAGGCCGACATCAACAGCATGCTGGCCGCCTCACCGTGGATGGCCCAGACCGGTGAACCGGCCGAGGAGTGGGGTGTCTTCGACACCGACAACTTCGGGGCCTGCCGGATCGACCAGCACGAAGACCTGGACTGGATCAGCGCCGTGGCCAAGGGTATTGCCGAACATGGGCCGGCCTTCGCCGCCTGGACCGATGTCATGGAAGACCGGGAACTGCTGGTGGACTTTGAGGAGGCCTATATCGGCGAGTACGACAGCCTGGAGGCTTACGCCGAAGCGTTCATCCGTGAACAGGGCTACGACGAACTGCTCGACCGGGTCGTGCCGCCCACCTTAAGGCCCTACGTCGAAATCAACATTGCCGGTTACGCCCAAGACATGTGGCTGAGCGGCGAGGTGCTGATCTACCACCGCTCGGGCGGCGGCGTCTGGCTGTTCAATGGCCAGTAAGACGCTGCTAACGCAGGCCAACACGTCGACCGGGCAGTTTGCTGGCATTCCTGCCGTGCAAATTCCGACCAATTCGCCCAGGCGCGGAATTGGTCGGCAACTTAGGCTCGCCTTTTCGGGAATCGCCCCATACCTTTCCTCCTCCTTACGTTCCACGAATTTATGGAGGACAGCAATATGGGCAACGGACAACGCGCCAACGGACGGCCTACCGGCGACGACAGTCCCGCCGAAGCCATCAAGGCGGCCATCCGCGAGCTGGCCTACACCAGCTGGGCCAGCTACCAGGCCGAGCTGCGCCGGGGCACCAGCCGGGCGCTGTTCGACCGGGTATACCTCGGTCACTACAGCACAGTTGACTCCTACGTCGTCGAACTCATCGACGCCTACGAACTCGACGCCAAGCTCGATGCGGCTATCACCGAACCGTTCCGCCGCCACGTCGACATCGACGTCAGCGCCCTCGGCCGGTCGCTCGTCTCCAACGTCGTCATTTACTCGCTGGTGGCTTTTCCGGTCGGGGTCTGGGTATTCCACGAAGAAACCGCATAGGCAAGGCTTGCCTTTGTTGTGGAATGAACAATTGCGTTCGCTCTGGCGAACAATTGAGCATATAATACATGGTGAAATGCCGCGCACTTCATTAACACCAGATCAAGCACAGCAACTCGGTATGCTGCTGCGCACCCGCCGCGCAGCCCTCAAGCTGTCGCTGCGTCAGGTTGCCCAACTCACCGGGCTCAACATCTCCACCCTCAGTGAGATCGAAACCGGCGTCAACCTCAGCCCCCTTCCGGACACCCTGAAGCTGCTGGCCGGCGCGCTCGGCCTGTCGATTAGCGACATCTTCGTCGCGACCAACTGGCTACCAGCCGACGAGCTGCCAACTCTCAAGCCCTACCTGCGCGCCAAGTACCACGACCTTGACGAAGCAGCCATCGCCGAGCTGGAGGCCTACGCCAACCGGCTCATCCAGCGTCACGGTGGGCGGGGACCGATTGGCCGCGAGGACGAACAACCCTAACCAAGCAAGCACCATTTCAACCGCTAACCGAAAGGAGGAACGCCATGCACCACACGACCAACACCAACCCATCCGAAGGAGGAACCAGCGTGCTGGCCAGCCTCCGCCGCCTGCATCCCAACCGCCGACTCGATCTGGCCGATGCCCTCTGGCTGGCCGAACTGCAAGCCAACCGGCTGCTGCAACTACGCGGGGCGGCCCACGACGTGCCGGTGGCGACCACCATCGTTACTGAGCTGCCCCGGATCAGCGTCGAGCATGACCCCGAGCTGCCGAAGGAAGCCGCTTCCGGCTGCAGCGACTGGGACTACCAGCGCCGCAGCTGGATCATCTCACTCAACCCCACCGAACCAAGAAGGCGCCGCCGCTTCACCGTGCTCCACGAGTACAAGCACATCCTCGACCACGGCAGCCCCGGCATTCGGACCACCGGCAGCCCGGCAGCGTCGCAGCGGCCGGCCGCCGAAGTTCGTTGCCGACTACTTCGCCGGCTGCGTCCTGATGCCGAAACGGCTGCTCACCGAGGCCTACTACGCCGGCATCCAACGCCCCCGCGACTTGGCCGAGCTGTTCGACGTCTCCGAACCGGCTATCCGGGTCAGGCTCAACCAGATCGGGCTTGGCGAAGCGCCGCAGCGACCGACCAATCGACCGGTGTACCGGTACCAGCCACGACGGGCAAGGTACTTCCGAAATACCGCGACCAGCGTCAGGCCGCTGCCGAGCGGGGCCACAGCATGGTCGACCTGACGACACCAAACCAGGCACTGCTGACAGTTGCCGAGGCCTGCGCCAGCCTGCGGATCAGCCGCTGGACCTTCTACCGGCTGATTCAAAGCGGCCAGCTCAGGACCGTCAAGATCGGGAGTGCCCGGCGAATACCCGTCGCCGCTCTCACTGAATTTGTCGACACCCTGCGGCACCAAGAAGGCGGCGTCACATGAGCGGCCGCAACGCCAACGGGGAAGGCAGCATCTACCGCCGCAAGGACGGCCGCTACGAAGGTGCCATCTACCTGCCGACCGCCAGCGGCATGCGTAAGAGGTACCGCTGTTACGGCAAGAGCCGTAAAGAAGTTCGTATCCGACTGGTCGCCCAGCAAGCCCAAGTACAACGCGGTACGCCGCTGCCCGACCATGCCTGGACGCTCGGTCCGTATCTGGACTACTGGCTGAGCGATGTCGTCCGCATCAACCGGCGGCCGAAGACCTACGAGCTGTACGAAGCCACGGTCCGGCTCTACCTCAAGCCGAATCTCGGAAAGGGCAGGCTGAGTCGCCTAAGCGTGGCCCAAGTGCAGACATACCTCAACGCCGAACTGGCCGCTGGTCGGTCAACCCGCACCGTCCAACTCATCCGGATGGTGCTCAGCGCCGCGCTGACTCGGGCGATGCGCGAAGAACTGATCCCCCGTAACGTCGCCCGCCTCGTTGAGCTACCCACCTGGCAGCGTAAGGATATTCATCCTTGGACTGCTGAGCAGGCAGCCGAATTCCTCTCCGCTGCCAGGTCCGATCCGCTCTACCCGGCCTTCCTACTTCTCATGCTCTACGGCCTGCGCCGCGGTGAAGTCCTGGGACTGCGCTGGAGCGACATCGATGCAGCTAATCAGCGCATCCACGTCCGCCAGCAGATCCAGCGCGTTGCCGGCGAACTGCAGGTCGGCACGGTCAAGACCAGCGCCGGGAAGCGCGATCTGCCACTGCTCTCGGCCGTTACCGCCTGCCTGGATCAATACGCCGCCCAGCTCCGCGAAGACGTGCAGGCCGGTCAACGTCAGCCGGCTGCCAGCGACCTCATCTTCACGACCCGCACTGGCCAGCCGATCGAGCCCGGCAACCTGCTGCGGTCCTTCGATCGCGTCCGAGGAGAGCAGGGACTGCCCCGGATCACGCTGCACCACCTGCGGCACACCACCGCCACGCTGCTCAAGAACGCCGGCGTCTCCGCCCGCGATGCCCAGCTCATCCTGGGCCATGCCCACATCAGTACCACCCAGCAGATCTACCAACACGCTGACCTGAACGGCCAACGGCAGGGCCTGACACAGTTGGAAGGTTTGCTACTGCCGTCAGGTGACGGCTGGCGTTGCCGTCAAAAACAGCCGTCAACAGCAAGGGCGAACGCCCAATTTTCATCATTTACATCTGGAGGGCCAGGAGGGACTCGAACCCTCGACACCCTGCTTAAGAGCTGTACCGGGCTCACCTCACCCCAGGGTCTGACCGAGGTGAGGCAAGTGCACCGCAGGCGCTACTGCTCGGGTCTGCTCGGTGCGGCTGCCGTCATATTTAGCCGTCAAATTCACGGCCCAAGTCCGCCCGCTCTCGACCCATCTAGCCGCTGACCACGACCGCCGAAGGGAAGGGACCTTCCACCTTGACAACCACTATGAGCGGCGACGCCGTGATCTATCTCCGCGTCTCTACCAAGGACCAAGCCGAGCGCGGTGGTGAAGCCGAAGGCTTCTCTATCCCGGCGCAGCGTGACGCCTGCTACCGCAAGGCCGAGCAGCTCGGCGCAACCGTGGTCGCTGAATACGTCGATGCTGGCGAATCAGCCCGGTCGGCGGCTCGGCCGGAACTGCAGCGAATGCTCGCCTACCTTGCCAAGCATCCGACCAGGTACGTCATCGTGCATAAGGTCGACCGGCTCGCCCGTAACCGCGCCGACGACGTGGAGATCAACCTGGCCATCCAGCGGGCCGGCTGCACGCTGGTGTCGGTCACCGAGAACATCGATGAAACACCGTCGGGAATCCTGCTGCACGGCATCATGAGTTCGATCGCCGAGTTCTACAGCCGCAACCTGGCCAGCGAGGTCACCAAGGGACTCAGCCAGAAGGCGCAGTCTGGCGGCACCGTCAGCATCGCGCCCCTCGGCTACCGCAACATCCGCATCACCGACGACCTTGGCCGGGACGTCCGCACCGTCGACGTCGATCCTGAGCGAGCACCATTGATCCGCTGGGCCTTCGACACCTACGCCGACGGCGAATGGTCGATCGCCATGCTGCTTGAAGAGTTGACGCTGCGAGGCCTCACAACTCGGCCGACGCCAAAGCGGCCCGCTAAGCCGCTGACGGTCTCCGGTCTGCACAAGCTGCTGGCCAACCCGTACTACCTGGGCGAGGTGGTCTACCGCGGCGTGCGCTACCCGGGCAGGCATCAGGCCATCATCGATGCCGCCACCTGGCAGCGCGTTCAAGCCGTCCGAACAGCCCACAACAGTGCCGGTGACCGGCAACAGGCACACGACCACTACCTCAAGGGCAGCGTCTACTGCGGCGAGTGCGGCCGACGCCTGATGTTCTCCCGCAACAAGGGCAACGGCGGTAGCTACGACTACTTCATCTGCCGCGCCCGACAGCTCGGCAGCTGTTCGCAACCGCACCGGCGCGTCGAAGTC
>JAVEEO010000268.1 GCA_030840415.1 Pseudonocardiales bacterium
TCGAGCGGCAGCGGCCGTTCCTGGTGCTGACCAACAACTCGATCTACACCCCGCGCGACCTGGCCCCGGCTGGTCCGGGCCGGCCTGCGGGTTCCCGAAGAGGCGATCTGGACCTCGGCGCTGGCGACAGCGGTGTTCCTGGCCGACCAGCAGCCCACCGGTTCGGCCTACGTCATCGGCGAGGCAGGTCTGACCACCGCGCTGTACGAGGTCGGCTACACCCTCACCGACCACGCCCCGGACTTCGTGGTGCTGGGCGAGACCCGAACCTACTCCTTCGAGGCGATCACCAGGGCGATCCGGCTCATCGATGCCGGTGCCCGGTTCATCGCCACCAATCCCGACGTCACCGGCCCGTCCGCCGAAGGCCCGCTGCCGGCCACCGGGTCGGTCGCCGCGCTGATCAGCCGGGCCACCGGCAAGCAGCCGTACTACGTCGGCAAGCCGAACCCGATGATGTTCCGCAGCGCGCTGAACCGGATCGAGGCGCACTCGGAGAACACCGCCATGGTGGGCGACCGGATGGACACCGATGTGGTGGCCGGCATCGAGGCCGGCCTGGAGACCATCCTGGTGCTGACCGGTTCGACCCGTCCGGAGGACATCGACCGCTACCCCTACCGGCCGAGCCGGGTCCTGGACTCGATCGCCGACGTCATCGAGCTGATCTGAGCACTGGTCTGAGCGGCCTGCTTCACGCGGTCCGGTAGTACTCGATGCCATCCGGATCGGTGCTGCTGCCCAGCCGCCGCTGCAGAACCAGCACGTCCAGGTGCGCCGCCGTCTCGGCCACCGCCAGCAGTTGGTTGTCCTGGTCCAGGTCGGCGAACGCCTTCTCGTGCCGGGTCCACGGCAGGGCCAGCGCGACCTGATAGGCGGTAGCGGCACCGGTGGCCACGACGGCCGCCGAGGCCGCCAGCCGGTTCTCGTGATGGGTCAGCAGCTCGGTCACCCGCCGGTGCACGCTGGTGGTCACCGGCCCGTGCGCCGGCAGCAGCACCGCGTCGGGCAGTTCGAACATCAGCCGCAGCGAGTCGAGGTAGTCCCGCAGCGGGAACGGCGCGGGCGCGGCCTCCAGCCCGACGGACGGGGTGATCTGCGGAAGCACGTGGTCACCGGCGAACAGCAGGCCGGCGTCGGCGTCGTGGAAGACCACATGACCCTGGGTATGCCCGGGGGTCGCGATCACCCGCAGGCACCGGTTGCCGACCTGCACCCGGCCGCCGTCGTGCAACCAGCTGTCCGGCAGCTCCCAGTCCCGGGCCGGGCCGGGCAGCCCGATGCCGCCGCCCTGCAGCCGGGCCAGCAGTTCGGTCGCCCCGGTCCGCAGCAGGTGCGAGAGCCGGTCCGGCCGCAATGGCTGGCGCGACAGCCGCATGGCGACCTGCAGGTTGGCCTGTTCCCCGATGCCCAGGCTGACGTGCGAGCCGACCTTGCGGCGCACCGCCACCGCCTGGGTGTAGTGGTCGCGATGCAGGTGGGTGACCAGGAAGGTGGTGATGTCGCCCAGCCCGAACCCCAGCTCGGCCAGCGAGCTGACCAACCGCTGCTCGCTCTCGGCCAGCGCCCAGCCACCGTCGATGAGCACCAGGCCGTCCTCGGCCTGCACGGCGTAGACGTTCACCGCCCGCAGCCCGTCGTTCGGCAGCGGCAACGCGATCCGGTGCACCCCGCCGCCCAGATCCTGCGGCCCGGCCTCGGTCCATGCGGATCTGGAGTCGCTCACCGGCGAGTTCTATCACGCCGGCCGCGGCACCGCTGGTGCCAGCGGGCCCAGCTGCGGGCGGCGGGCACCGGGTTCAGCTGCGGGTCGACAGCAGCGAGAACTCCGCCTCGAACAGCTCCACCAGGAACGCGGCCAGTTGCTGCTCGTCCCGGTGCAGGCCCGCCACCGGACGGGGCTTGGCCTGCTCGAGGTAGCTGCCGAAGGTGTGCTCGGTATAGGTCTCCAGGACGTGCGGGTGGACGTAGTGCGCCCGGGCCACGGTACGGGTGTTGCCCAGTGCCTCGGCCGCCTCGTCGACCGCCTCGACCACCACCTTCTCCGGAGCCCGATCGCTGTCCAGCCGATTCTTGAGGTAGGTGAAGGCCGCCAGCGTGCCGCCCCAGGTGCGGAAGTTCTTCGCGGTGATGTGCTCGCCGGTCAGCTCGAACAGCAGCTGGTTGATCTCGTCCGAGCTCACCACCTTGCCGTCCAGGCTGAACAACCGCCGCCCGCGCTGGGCCAGCAGCCGCTGCACCACCCGGGCCACGCCCGAGTCGGTGATCGTGACGTCCCACGGCTTGCCGGACTTGGCGGGGAAGGCGAAGGTGACCGAGTCCCCGCTGACCCGGACGTGCTTGCGGGTCAGGGTGGTCAGGCCGTAGCTGTCGTTTTCCTCTGCATACACCTCGTTGCCGATCCGGATGTTGGTCAGGTCGATGATGCGGATCATCGCGGCCAGCATCCGGTCGCGGTCGAAGGTGCGCCGGCGCAGCTGGCGGGCGGTGTGCTCGCGGATCTCGGACAGGTGGCCGGAGAACAGGATCAGCCGGTAGAAGTTCAACATGTCGCGGATCGCGCGCCAGCGCGGATGGTAGATGTACTGCTTACGGCCCTTGTCATCCTGCCCGGTGGCCAGGATGTGGCCGTCGGCGTTGGGGCAGATCCACACCTTCTGCCAGGCCGGCGGGATCGCCAGCTGGGCGATCCGGGCCTTCACCTCGGCGTCGGTGAGCGGCTGCTGCAGGTGGTCGAGGTAGCTGAAGCCCTTGCCGCGCCGGATCCTGCGCATGCCGGGTTCGTCGCCCGCCACATAGACCAGGCCTGCCACCTCGGCGCACTTCTGCGCGTCGGCGTGCAATTCGTTGATCTCCTCGACCGACAGTGCCGGCGCGGCGGCGGCGTCGGCCGGCGCGGCCGTCCGCTTCGTTCCGCCCGAGCGGGAGCCGGCCCTCGGCTTGGTCGCCGTGGCCGTGGCGGAACGAGCGGGCATCGGCGCGGCTCTCCTCAGGTCGGTCGGGTGGTGGCGGGTCCGATCATGATGTACCGAACTGCGCCCCTGAACCAGGCCTCGCCCTCGACCGTTCGGTCGCCGAGGTCGGCCGTGGTCGCGATGGTGCCGTCGCCGTTGTCGGTGACCGAGGTCATCCGGTCGAAGTAGTTCGGCAGGTTCTGCACCTGCGAGAGGTAGTCGAACAATTCGGCAGCCGGTGCTGTGACGTCGGTGCTCGCGACGAAGTCAGCCATGCTGGACCTCCGGGTAGGTATATCCAGAACGGCTGCTGGCTCAACCTGGAATTCAAGCTACGTCAGTTGCCGGAGGCCTTCAAATGAACAAGATTGCGGGGATCGGTCTGCCGAGCGCGGCGATCGGCGGCAGCGGCGCTCAGCCCAGTCGCCAGTCCGGAACGACGGCGCCGACGGCAAGGCCGGCGATGAACAGCCAGCCGAACAACCGGTTGTGCACCAGGCAGACCCGGTGGTACCAGAGCGGCCAGCCGACATAGCCGGCCGGCGGCTCGGCCGGAGCCGGGCGGGCCATCACCCGCACCGCGCGCAACGCCCGGGGCAGCGCGAGCACCACCACCAGCGTGAACGGGCTCAGCGCACCGGCCAGCACGGCCACCGCGGTGACCAGGTACATCGCGCCGAGCGCGGCCTGGTTCAGGGCGCGGGCGGCCCGCTCGCCCAGCAGCACCGGCAGAGTCCGCTGCTGCTGGGAGGTGTCGAACATCCGCTGGTCGATGTGCTTGCCGATCAGGATGGAGGCCACCCCGAGCCCGACCGGGACCGAGGCGAGGAAGGCGTCGGCGGAGAATCGTCCGGTGATGACGTAGTAACCGCCGCCGATCATCAGCGGCCCCCAGACCGCGAAGGCGGCGACCTCGCCCAGACCCAGTTCCTTCAACGCCCGGGGAGCCGCGTCGTAGGCATAGAGCAGGACGGCGCCGATCACCGTCAGCAGCACCGCCGGCCAGCCGTGCAGCGCGATGAAGTAACCCGCGATTGCCAGCGCCAGCACGGCGAGCACCGCCAGGCCGCCCGCGAGCAGCCGTGGGGTGACGGCGCCGCTGGCGATCGGGTGCAGGGTGTAGCGCCGCCGCGGCGAGTCGGCGGTGTCGTGGCCGCGCCGGTAGCCGAAGTAGTCGTTGGACAGGTTGCTGACCGCGTGCAGCACCACGAAACCCAGCAGTACCAGCACGAACGGCAGCACGTGCAACCGGCGGTCGGTCAGCGCGAGCAGGCCGGCGATCACCGCGGACTGTGCCGAGATCACCAGGATCACGCTGCGCGAGGCGTAGAGGAAACGGGTCACCGGGTCCAGGCCGCTGAACTCCGACGCCTCGGCGGGGTAGAAGCCGGTGAAGGCTCCGACCCACGCGAACGGTCCGCGCTGCGGGCGGCTGCCCAGCGCCGGGGTGGTCTGCACCATGGTGTCGCTCCTGAACTGACGAGAGGAATCCAGCCGCCCACGGAGCCCTCCCGAACGACCCCGGGGCTGTTTTCAGCCTACGTCCGTGCCCCGGGGCCCGGTCGCCATCCGAGGTGTGCGATGAGCCACCCGGGGCCGGTGCCGGCGTGTAGCCTCTGGCTTCGAGCGGGGGCTTGTCAGAGCGAAGACGTCGCGTTGGACGGTGAACCCGCAGTGCCCGAGTCCGCAGTGCCACAGCCTGCAGTGACCCCACCCGCAGCGCTGCCACCCGCGCCGACCGGTCGTGCCCGACCGGTCACCCGCGCGGTGGCGGTCGCCGCGGTCGCCATGCTGCTCAGCGGGTGCGGTTGGTTCGGCGGCGCGAAGTCCTCGAATGCCTCGGTGTCGGTCTTCGACATCAAGCCGGGCCAGTGCTTCAACCCGCCGAGCACGGTGAAATCCGAGCTGAGCAAGCTGAAGTCGCTGCCCTGCGACCAGCCGCACACTCAGGAGTCCTACGCCAGCATCCCGTACACGAACAAGGATGGCAGCGAGGCCTCGACCTATCCCGGCGACGCCGCCCTGAAGGTGTTCGCCGACGGCGCCTGCGCCCAGCGCTACACCGGTTACGTCGGCAAGGACTACCTCGACTCGTCCTACTTCTTCACCTACCTGTTGCCCTCGGCGCGTGGTTGGGAGCAGCAGAAGGACCGCAATGTGCTGTGTTTCGTGACTACCACGGGCCAGCAACTCACCGCGTCGGTGAAGAACTCCAAGCGTTAGCGGAAGGACCGGCTGATGGGCAGTCTCTCGGTGACCACGGGTGCGTTGTTGCAGTGTTCGTTCGGCCTCGCGCCGACCACCCTGAACATCCTGCCGATGAGCCGGGTGACCATCGAGGGCCGGCCGGCCGCGGCGATCGCCGACATGGTGCCGATGGTCAACATCCCGCCGTTCGGGATGTGTTCCAGCATCGCCAACCCGACGGTCGCGGCTGCCACCGCGGCCGCGCTCGGCGTGCTGACCCCGATGCCCTGCGTGCCCGCGATCGCCGGCACCTGGATCCCCGCCGCGCCACAGACCACGATCGGCGGCAAGCCGGCGCTGGTGTCCGGCTCGACCTGCGTGTGCTCCTTCGGCGGCGTCATCACCATCACGATGCCGGGAGCATTGCGCACCACTGCAGGCTAAAACGTCCGATTCGTCCGGCATGGCGCGCCGGAGGCCTCAAGACTTAACCATTTCGTAACATGATTCGGTCACTAAAGCTTTACGCAGAGTGAACACGTGGGTTAGCCTTCCCACGATCTTTGGCACGGGGGCCAAACCGAATTCCTTTTCTTGGAGCTGCCTCCGTGCCTACGTACACCGCGCCCGGCGTCTATGTCGAAGAAGTTCCTTCGTCGCAGAAGGTCCTTTCCGCCGCGCCGACCGCCATCGCCGCCTTCGTCGGTTTCACCCAGCGGGCTCCCGATGACGACCCCAACGACCCCGCCTGCGTAGCGCCGCGCCTGGTGACCAGCTGGTCGCAGTTCGAGAAGCTCTACGGCGGCTTCAGCGAGGGCTGCATGCTCCCGCTGTCGGTGTACGGCTACTTCGCCAACGGCGGCAGCATCGCCTACATCTGCCG
>JAVEEO010000304.1 GCA_030840415.1 Pseudonocardiales bacterium
CAGCCACGCCCGGGAGGAGTCGTGCTCACCGATCGCGAACAGCGAAGGTTGCTCGATGACCGCGCCCGCTAGATACGCGAGGTCCTGCCAGTCCTGATCCATGCATCGGTAGGGGTTGAGCGCGCCGGTGATCCGGTCCGTTCGAACGGCCAGCGTGGGTCTCGCCCAGAATTCCGAGGCAAGGGAGTGGCCGCATGAAACTAAATCATCGGATGGTGGCGACCCCCGCAGCGTGGGCAAGCGCGTCTGCGCGAACGACGCCTACGACATCGGCGGCCCGGACGCCGAGCGCGGCCGGCGGATAGTCGAGCGCGTGTTGCACGCTTGTTGCACGCAGGCCAATTTGATCATGTTCCACAGTCGGCAATACGTCATCTCCGACGCTCGAAGCCCTGAAATCTATGGGGTCCAGGGCTTCCGCCCGAGATTACGAACGACAATGAGCACGACACCTCGCGTTCAGTGGTCACGGAGGGCACAAAATGTGGCCCGGAACCACTGTAAGTCAATGATTCCGGGCCCTCTAGGTGGTCCTGACAGGAGTTAGTTCTAACCTGCAGAAGGGCTTCCTGGCGCTGTGGCCGGTTCTGGACAGCCGAACGCCTGTCTCCAATGCCGGCAGTTAACATGATTCTCACCCGATCGAGATTGACCCCGGTCAGATCGTGTTCGAGTAGCGGTGCACAACCTCCACTTGCGGTGATCTCGTCATGGTGTGCGTTCTGCTCGAGCACTCCGTCACCCCCATTGCTGTCAGGGCGCTACCCACGAGGCGATACGGCGTAGCTGACCGGCTGCTTGTGCGAGCCTAGGAGCACGGTCATCTTGGGCCAGCGCTTCTCCAGAAGCCGAACTACGAGGTAGTAAACCGTTCCGATCACGAACACCGCGGTACCGACCAGACGCTGCTGGGTCGTCTCGGATGCGCGATCCAGACCCAGAAGATCCAAGATCGGATTCGCCAGCCCGATGGACAACAGCCAGGCGACGAGGTAGCCGGCCAGGGTGCGGATGATGGAAGGTGCGATGGTTCCGGGCATGGGACTCACTTCCCCGTAGAGGAGTTGAAGAGATAGGCCGACGCCGGCATTTAAGCCGTGCGTCACGCCGCTGTTGCGCAGCGGGGGAGACTGTCGGTTCCGCGCCCCGCTGGTGCCGGTATCAGGACGCATCAACGATATGACCGACCAACAAAAGCCGTCTGTACGCACTTTTACGTACCGTTGCTCCAGTGTTTTCACCGGGTGGCTATGCGCCGCGTCCAACCTGCGAAGAAGGAATGCTAACCGGATTAGTTTCTCTGGATCCGGTCCGCTTCGTACTTGCCAATGCGGCCTCGGCGCGCGCACGATGGAAGGGCAAGGGTGCGCGGTGGCGACGAAGGAGGCCCGTCATCGAGCGTGGGAGCAGGGCCGCGCGGCGCGTGGCTGGCGTCGCTGCTGAAGCGCTGACTGCGGGCAACTCGCGCGATGCCATGCGACTGGTAACGAACGCCTTGCTCGATGCCCTGGGTGCGGACAACGCGATCTACCACGAGTTCCATCACGACGGCTGGGGGGTTCTGCACGCCACTGCCCCCTCGGAAGTCTGGGACGTATTGCCGATACACGGGGCACCGACATCGGAGCTGCGCCGCCTCCATCCGGGAGTCGACCTTATGTGCAAGCATCGCGGCTACCGGCCTTTCGCGCTGACAGACATGGTCAGCGAACGCCAGTGGCGCGACTACGAATTCCGCGACCTTCTGCGGCCAACGTGCGGAAAGGCCTTGAAGCTCCATATCGGCGTTAACAGCCCGCGAGGAGTGGCGCGAGGTTGGTCGCTGACCCGAGATGGAAGTGATTACTCACGCGCTGATCTGGAAGTCGCTGACGCACTCCGACCGATCCTCGAGATCGTTGTACAGCGCTACGCCGCGGACCTGGAAGTCACCCTACAGAGCCAAACATTGTTGACTGAGCGCGAACTGGTTATCCTGCGCTGTCTCTCCGAGGGCCAGACCGCGACAATGATCGGTCGACGATTGGGTATCTCTGCTCGAACCGTGACGAAGCATGTGGAGCACATCTACCGAAAATTGGGCGTCCAGGACCGCATCACGGCGCTGAGCGTCGCCGCGCGCCTGGGAGTCGTTGGCAATCCACACGTCCTCATCGACGCGGTCCCACCTTGTAGGCGGGGCAGCGACCACCACACATCCGGGCCTTCCTCGCCTTTCAAGGCTCAGTTGTTCTGAGGTTCATAGGGCGCCTGCTCGCACCAATGGTGCGAGCAGGCGCTCGTTGGTCAGGACCGGGAACCGCTACTTGACCTCGGACCGCATCACCAACCGCAGCCCGACCACCAGCGGCGTCACCAGCCAGCACAGCCCGGTGACGGCGATGTTGGCCCACTGCTCGGCGGTCGGCGTGCTGTTGAACAGGAAGCTCTGCGCGTAGCTGACGTCCACCCACGGGCGCAGGTCGGCGAACCACTGCTGGCTGGCGGCGAGCACTCCGAACAGCGGAGGCAGCACCAGCGAGTAGACGAAGTAGGCGACGATGGCTCCGGCCGAACTGCGGATCAGCACGCCCAGCATGAAGCCGGTCAGCAGGCCCAGGACGTTGCCCAGCACGATGTAGAGGCACTCCACGAACGTGATGTCCCATACCTGCGGGGTACCGGTGATCGCGGTGCCCACCACGTTGCCGAGCGCGCCGATCCCGAAGGCCAGCAGCATGGACACCACCGCCACGAGAACCGAGGCGATCGCCTTGGCCGCGATGACCCGGCTGCGGTGCGGCACCAGGGTGAACGTCGTCAACCCGCTGCGCTGGCTCCATTCGCTGGTGACGGAAAGGATCGCCACCATCGGCAGGATCACCGCCATCGGCGCGCCGACCGCCGCGCCGAAATTGGCGTAGGTCAATTCACTGTCCGGCGCGAACAGGATCACCGCGGTGGTGGCAAGCAGCGCGGCGATGCCGATGCTGGCCATCAGCCAGAATCCGGAGCGGGTGTTGAACATCTTGCGCAGTTCGATCCTGGTGACCCGCGACAGCGGCACCGCGGCAGGCCGCCGCTGCGAGACGATCGAGTGCGGCTCGGGCACCGCCATGGTCTGTACGGCGGTCATGCCGCTGCTCCTTCGCGTTGGGTTTCGGCAGTGAGCCGCAGAAACATCTCTTCCAGGCCGGCGCTGTCGGCCGACCGCAGCTCGGTGAGGGCGATGCCCGCCTTCAGCGTGAGCTTTCCGACCAACAAGGCGTCGGCATCGGTGCGCAAGCTGCCGTCATCGGAGCGGGCAACCGCCAGCCCACCGGCAGCCATCGCCCGCTCGAGCCCAGCAAGGTCCGCGGCCCGAACGACGGTGCCCGCCGCCTGCAGCAGCTCGGTCTTGGTGCCCTGCGAGACGATCCGGCCGTTGCCGATCACCACGATGTCGTCGGCGATCACCTCGATCTCGTGCAGCAGGTGCGAGGACAGCAGCACGGTGCCGCCGCGGTTGGCGTAGTCGCGCAGCAGGTCGCGCATCCAGCGGATGCCGGCCGGGTCCAGGCCGTTCGCTGGTTCGTCGAGGATCAACACCTGCGGATCGCCGATCAGGGCGGTAGCGATGCCGAGCCGTTGCCGCATGCCGAGCGAGTAGTTGCCGACCCGGCGGCCGGCCTCGGCTTCGGTGAGGCTGACCAGTTCGATCATTTCGCGGACCCGGGTTGCCGGCAGTCCCATCGTCTGCTGGGCGATGGTCAGGATCTCGCGGCCGGTGCGGCCGGCGTGCTGGGCCGAGGCATCGAGCAGGACGCCGACCTCCAACCCGGGGTTGGGCAGGTCCCGGTACCGGCGCCCGGCGACGCTGACGGCTCCCGAGGTGGGCGGGGTGAGGCCGACGATGATCCGCATGGTGGTCGACTTGCCGGCGCCGTTCGGACCGAGGAACCCGGTCACCCGACCTGGCCTGGCCGTGAAACTGATGTTGTCGACGGCGGTGTACCCGCCGTACTTCTTGCTGAGCGCCTCGACGGTGATCATGGACGAGATCCTCGCCGGGCGCTGGTCCTCGTGCGGACGGACATGATCGGTGCACCTTTCTCCAACAGCATCGGCCCTTGCGGCACGCCGC
This sequence comes from Pseudonocardiales bacterium, assembly GCA_030840415.1. Lineage (GTDB taxonomy): Bacteria > Actinomycetota > Actinomycetes > Mycobacteriales > Jatrophihabitantaceae > Jatrophihabitans_A. The sequence goes on from JAVEEO010000304.1 coordinate 4,103, forward strand.
GGGTAGCGGCTCGATGTAGCAAGAGTGGTCCCGACAGAGCATCGATACGTCGGGGACGGCCCTGAGCCGGTCCCCCCGTTGTCCTGGCCGGAGCTCAGGGTCTGCCCTGGCGTCCGCCGCCTCGGGAATGGGGGCAGGCGGCTGCCGGCCGGGGCGACTGCAAACCGGCTGCTGACTTCCGACGTTCTGCCGGTTACTCTGCAGGTCGTCTCATCCCCCTCACATCCGGAGGACAGGCCTGTGCCTCGACTCACTACCGGCGTGCTCAGCGCCGTTGCCCTCACGCTCGCGAGCGTGGCGGTCATACCAGCAGCAACAGCGGCTCCGGCCGCCGAATCACCGGCGGCGGCCAGCCGTCCGGACAGCCACCCCGGACCGCTGACCGCCCGTCAGGACGCCCGGCGCAAGGCGGCGCAGAAGCTCATCCTGTCCGGCAAGGCAGCGCCGAATTCCGACGGCGTCGTCAAGCTGGCCGAGGACAAGTACTACCAGGCCGCGGTGACCGGCACCGGCCGCGTCTTCACCATCCTGTCCGAGTTCGGCACCGCGGGCAGTGGCAAGCTCGGCACCACGCCGGGCCCGCTGCACAACCAGATCGCGCAACCGGATCGCAGCGTCGACAACAGCACCGCGTGGACCAGCGACTTCAACCGCGCGTACTACCTCAACCTGCTGTTCGGCTGCGGTGAGTCGTTCAAGAACTTCTATACCGCGCAGTCCTCGGGCCACTACACGGTCGACGGCGACGTCAGCAACTGGGTCCAGGTGCCGAACAACGCCTCCACCTACGGCGACAACACCGTGGAGAACAACGGCGGTGCCTGGCAGTTCATCGCCGACTCCGGCAACGCCTGGTACGCCGCACAGGTCGCCGCCGGCCGCTCGGATGCCGACATCAGGGCCCAGCTGACCTCCTTCGACGTCTGGGACCGCTACGACTACGACCACGACGGCAACTTCGACGAGCCCGACGGCTACCTCGACCACTTCCAGGCGGTGCACGCCGGCGAGGGCGAGGACGGCAACGGCGGCGAGGACGCGATCTGGTCGCACCGCTGGTACGTCAATCAGACCGACTACGGCCTGACCGGACCCACCGTGGGCGGCACGCCGGTTCGCTTCGGCGGCACCCAGATCGGCAACACCGGCTTCTGGATCGGCGACTACACCGTCGAGGCCGAGAACGGCGGCCTGGGCGTGTTCTCGCACGAGTTCGGCCACGACCTCGGCCTGCCCGACCTGTACGACACCGACGGCGGCGACAACGGTACCGGCTTCTGGACCATCATGTCGGCGGGCTCCTGGCTCAACCACGGCACCGTCGACATCGGCACCACGCCCGACCACATGGGGCCGTGGGAGAAGCTGCAGCTGGGCTGGCTGTCCTACTCGGTGGTCTCGCCGGGCCAGGGCGGCAGCTACACGCTGAGCCCCGCGGCGGTGCAAACCACCGGGCAGGCCCAGGGCCTGGTCGTGGACGTGCCGGATCAGGCGGTCCAGCAGACCTACACGACGCCGAGTTCAGGCAGCTACGCCTGGTGGACGGGCAACGCCAGTGATTCCAACACCACGCTCACCCGCAGCCTCAACCTGACCGGCATCAGCAAGGCAACCGTGGCGGCCAGTGCCTGGTACAACATCGAGGACGGTTTCGACTACCTGCACGCCGAGTACTCCACCAACGGCGGGGCGAGCTGGACCGAGGTCGGCACCGCGCTGACAGGTTCCTCCAGCGACCGCTGGAAGACCCTGAAGTACACGGTGCCCGGCGGCGGCCAGACGCTGTTCCGGTTCCGCTACCAGAGCGACGGCGGGGTGAACCTCGGTGGCGCTTTCCTCGACGACATCTCGGTGAAGTCCGGCGGCACCACGCTGTTCACCGACAATGTCGAGTCCGGTGACAACGGCTGGTCCGCTGCCGGCTTCAAGCGCAGCACCGGCACCGAGTCGACGGTGGGTGACCGGTACTACCTCGCCGAGAACCGCACCTACACCGGCTACGACGCGACCCTGCAGACCGGGCCGTACCAGTTCAGCAAGGGCATCACCGCGCCGAACTGGGTGGAGCGGTTCCCGTACCAGGACGGCATGCTGGTGTGGTCGGTGGACGAGACGTACACCGACAACAACACCATCGACCACCAGGGTCACGGATTGGTGCTGCCGGTCGATGCCCGTCCGGCGCCGTTCACCTTCTCCGACGGCTCCAAGCCGGGCAACCGGCGCCAGCCGTTCGACGCCACCTTCGGCCTGCAGGCGACCGACCCGGTCGCGCTGCACAAGGAGGTCCTGGTCGGCAACGGCAAGGGCGCCACGGTCCAGACGCTGACCGCCTCGGCCCCGTCGAGCGCCGCGATCCCGACGTTCGACGACTCGGTCACCGACCGGTACTGGTCCTCGGCCAACCCGCTGTCCTCGGCGCTGGTCGCCGGGCACGGGGTGAGGATGACCGTGACCAGCCAGGCCACCAACGGCCCGCTCACCGTGACGGTGAACGACCCGGCCTGACGTACTCGCACACCAGACTGGCCCGCTCCGGATTCCGGAGCGGGCCAGTTCCGTTTGAAACCACTGGCCTAGCGAATGGTGCCCACCGCCCGATCGGCGGCTAGTAGTTGCAAACGTCCACCCCCGGAATCCAGTTCGCGTACCCGGTGCGGACGTAGGCGTCGGTCACATAGCCTTGGCCGTAAGGCGTATCCACATAGTCCCAGACGGGGTCTCCGTCGATGGTCTGACCAGAATGCTGGCAGATGATGTGGAGGTTGGTGTTTGTAGGCAGCACCGTGATCGCAGTACAGCTGGTGCTCGGCTGGGCGGCCTTCGAGGGGTGGTAGCAGTCGCGCAGGGTGACCGTCGTCCAGGTATACGCCGCCTGCCAGCTGGCGAAAGCCGGCTGGGCACCGATGGTGAGCACGCTGGCGGCTGCGGTCGCCGCGACCGCACTGAGCTTCGCTGCCCGGCGCAGGGACCTTCTTGAGGAAGTCCTCGTAAGCGATGGCAGCGAGGCCGCCGCCCCCGTTGTCGCGTTGAGCATTCGGTCGTCGGTCGGCTGCAGGGAGTCGATACTCATGGGAGTTCCTTCCGGAGAGCTGGATGGGGTCACCGCGGCCTGACTTGCCTTGACCTCGGATGACGTCCAAGGTGCCGTCGGCCGACAGCGGCAGCAATGCCACACCCAAACTCCGTACGAATTCGTACATACTCCGACTACTCGGTCACTAGGCACGGCGGTTCCGTGGCCTTATTGTCCGCTATATGGTGGTGAATGCTTCATACAGCCAAGAGCCGCTTCCGAACGGGTCGAACAGCCGCCTTCGAACGGACGGCATTTTCGACGGCCGGGATTTTGCTCAGGCGCTGACTGGCTTGCGAGAGCTCGCCGGTCTGAGCATCCGCGATGTGGCACGCGCCACCGGCATTCCGGCGGCGACGCTCGGGGGTTACTTCAGCGGTCGTCACCTGCCGTCCAGACCGATGGAAGCGCTAGTACCCATCCTGCGTGTGTGCGGCGTCGCAGAGCGGGACGCCCTCCCCTGGATCGAGGCATTGGCGCGGGCCCGGCGCAACCCCGGGCCGCGCGGAAACGGCGCCGTCCGACCGTATCCGGGCTTGCGCAGCTTCGATGTGCCGGACGCGGAGTGGTTCTTCGGCCGGGAGCAAGTAACCCAGCGACTGCTCGATCGCGTGCAGGCCGCATTCGACGCGGCGTCCGACCTCCCGATCGTCGTCGTTACCGGTTCGTCGGGATCCGGCAAGTCATCGCTGGTACGAGCCGGCCTACTGCCGATCCTGGACATGCCGACGCTCACGATGAGCCCTGGGCTCAACCCGATGGCCGAGCTCGCCACCCAGTTGGCTTCGCTCCAGGGGTGCGCCGTGCCCGAGATCGAGGCAGACATTCCGCGGCGGAGCGCCATGGGTGGCGCCCTTGACCTAGGACTGGACTGCTCGCAGCTACTCCTCGTCGTCGACCAATTCGAGGAGGTGTTCGCACCCACCATCACCGATGACGCGCGCTCGAGCTTCCTCGCCCTTCTGGACGGCCTGTCCCGACCAGGGGGCCGCACCCGAGTAGTGGCAGTCCTCGTGCTGCGCAGTGATTTCTATCGCCAGGCCAGTGAGGAACCGATCCTGCACCGGGCGCTGCAGGAGGGACAGATACTGCTCGGCGCGATGAGCGCGCCGGAATTGCGGAGCGCCATCGTCGAGCCTGCACGCCGCGCCGGCGTCACGGTGGACGACGACCTCGTCGAAC
>JAVEEO010000307.1 GCA_030840415.1 Pseudonocardiales bacterium
CCCGGAGCTGGTGGCCGACGGCCTGCTGGCCACCTTCCAGGCCCTCTACGGCGACGGCCTCGGGCCGCGCAGTACCGACATCCTGGCCAACTGCCTGAACGTCCTTGCCCGCCGGGACGACGCCTCCCTGGTGATGCTGCCGCTGCTGCTGACCAACGCCGGCTTCCGCCGCTCCCTCATCCAGCAGGTGGTGCGCTCCGATCCGATCGCCGCCGGGCCGTTCTGGGCCTGGTACGACAGCCTGTCCGAGGATGGCCGGGCACAGGTCATAGCGCCGCTTATGAACAAGCTGCGGCCGCTGCTCAGGCCGGCGCTGCGCTCCGTGCTGGCCCAGCGCAGTCCGCGCTTCAACATTCGCCAGGTGCTGACGGACAACAAGGTGCTGCTGGTGCCGCTGCAGAAGGGCGTCATCGGCCCGGACAGCGCCGAGCTGCTCGGCGCGCTGGTCATCGCCGAGTTGTGGCTGGCCATCCGGGAACGCGCCGCCATCCCGGCCAAGAAACGCACCCCCGTCATGGTCTACCTCGATGAGGTCCAGGACTACTTGCGGCTGCCGACCGACCTGTCTGACGCCCTGGCGACCTCCCGCGCCCTGGGTGCTGCCTGGCACCTGGCCCACCAGTACCGCGACCAGCTGCCCCCAGCCGTGCGGACCGCCTTCGAGGCCAACGCCCGCTCCCGGATCTGCTTCCAGCTGAACGCCACTGACGCCCGGGCGATGGCGGCCGGCCAGCAGCGGATCACAGCGGAAGACTTCAGCGCGCTGCCTGCCTTCCACGTCTACGCCGCCCTGCTGCACCACAACAGCCTGCAGCCCTGGGCTTCGGCAACCACCTTGCCGGCCCCGAGGCGGTGCAGTGACCCAGGCGCAGTCCGGGCCGCCAGCCGCAGCCGCTACGGCCAACCGCTGGCGCAGGTTGAGGCCGACTTCGCTGCCTTGCTGGATCCCAGCACCACCACCAGCGGCAGCAGTACCACCACGGCGACCGGGCGGCGCAAGAGGACCGCTCCGTGACCGGCCTGGACACCACCATCACCAGCATCATGCAGCGGTCCGATCGCCGGTCCGATCGCGTGGCGCACCAGGGGGCTCGGCCTACCGAGGATGCTGGCCCAGGGCGGATTAGTGCGCCCGAAAGCTTTACCCGCTTTTCGGGTTCTACTTCTGCCGCCGAGCGCGCGCCGAAGGCGGCGGCAAAGCCGAAGCGGACAGCCGCAGCGGAGAGCCGACTGAGCCGAAGGCAAGCCGACCGTGTCGGCCGCAGTCTCGGCGACCGTGACCGGGCCATCCTGCACAGCCTTGCTGCCCACCGCTTCCTGACGACCGCCCAGATCGAACGCTTTCACTTCGCTGACCACCAGAGTCCTGAGGCTGCGGCACGGATCTGTCGCCGGGTGCTGCACCGTCTCCACCAGCTACGGGTGCTGGAACACCTCGACCGTCGTGTTGGCGGTGTCCGGGCCGGCTCGGCTTCCTACGTCTGGCGTGTCGGCCTGGTCGGCGACCGGCTGCTTCGCGCTGGTCCTGACCAGCCGCGTGCTCGGCGCAAGGAACCATCGCTGCGCTGGCTCGAACACTGCCTGGCCATCGCCGACACCCACCTGATGCTGCGCGACCTGGCCACCAGCGGTGCCATCGAGCTGCTGCAAGTTCAGACCGAACCGACCTGTTGGCGCACCGCCGCCAGCTTCGGCGACCGGATGCTCAAGCCTGATCTGTTCGCCCTGACCGCCTCCGGCGACTACGAGGACCACTGGTACATCGAGGTTGACCGGGCCACCGAGAGCCTGCCGACGCTGCTCAGAAAGTGCGCCCAGTACGAGGATTACCGGCGCACCGCGACCGAGCAGCAGGAGCGTGGCATCTTCCCGCTGGTCATTTGGATCGTGCCGGACGACATCCGAGCCGGGAAGCTGCGAGCTGCCATCACGGCCAGCCGCAGCCTCGACAGCAGCCTGTACCGCATCTGCACCCCGGCCAGCTTTGCCGAGGTCATCACCGGAGGCGCGGCATGACGGCGCCGCGAGTAACACGCAACCAGGTCATCGTCGGCGACGCGCTCACTGAGCTGCGCCGGCTGCCGGCCGCCCAGGTCGACATGGTGCTGACCAGCCCGCCGTACTTCCGGCTGCGCAACTACCAGATCGACGGTCAGCTCGGCCTGGAAGGCCACGTCGAGCAGTGGGTGACCGGCCTGCGCGCCGTCGCCTCCGAGGCGGCGCGGGTGCTGGTGCCAACGGGCAGCCTGTGGCTGAACCTCGCCGACACCTACGCCACGCACCTCAGTCAGGGCGCGGCCAGGAAGAGTCTGCTGCTCGGTCCGGAACGGCTGGCGCTGGCGCTCGTGGCCGACGGCTGGACGCTTAGGAACAAGATCGTCTGGCAGAAGGCCAACCCGATGCCGTCCTCGGTCCGCGACCGGCTGACCTGCGCTTGGGAAGTCGTCTACGTCTTCGTCCGGCAGCCGGGCTACTTCTTTGACCTCGACAGCGTCCGCATCCCGCACACCAGCCAGCACCATGGCCGGCTCGATCCAAGCCACCAGCGGCCACGTAGCCGCGAAGTCTGGCGCGGCCCGAACGGTGACGACGCCTCCGGCCTCGATGTGCTGAAGGCGCGCGGCATCATCGGGCACCCGCTGGGCAAGAATCCTGGCGACGTCTGGAAGCTGGCCAGCAGCAACTACCGGGGCGCCCACCACGCCACCTTCCCGGTCAGCCTGGCCGAGCAGGCCATCCTGGCCGGCTGCCCGGAAGCCCGCTGCATCACCTGTCGGTTGCCGTGGAAGCGGATGACCATCCGGGCACTCGGCGGCACAGCCGTCCGGGCCGCCCTCGGACCAACTTGTACCTGCAGCGCGACCTCTGAGCCCGGCTTGGTGCTCGATCCGTTCTTCGGAGCCGGCACGACCGCCGTTGCTGCCGAACAACGTGGCCGTGACTGGCTCGGCATCGAACTGAACCCGGCCTTCGCCGCACTGGCTGCTCGGCGCATCCAGGACACCCGCGCCGGACCGGCTGAGGCCACTGGGTAGTGGCTGCCTCGTCGCTGTTCTGCGGCCGAGCACCCAAACAGACCTGTCACTCGAAGACAGATCGGCTCGTCCGCACCCGCACCGAGGAGGTAGCGATGTCCATTCAGGACAGCGGTTCCACTGGCAAGGCTGGCGTCAAGACGCTGGCCATCCGGCTGGAACCGGAAACCCACGCCCAGCTGAGCCTGATCGCTCAGCTGCGCGGCCACACCATCACCGACGAGCTCAAGGCAGCGGTTGACGCCCACATCGCGGGCGTCAAGCAAACCCCTGAACTCGCCGCCCGCGCCGGCTCCGTACTCGAGGACATCGAACGCGAAGCCTTAGCCCGGCGGACTGCCATTGCCACGCTGTTCGGCGACGAACAGCCGGCACCAGTGGCCGCCGCCGACGTCCCAGCAGCAGCGCAGGGTGCGGAAGCACCCCGAGCGGCAGCCGAACCGAGCGCCCGCAGTCGCGGCCGCAGGGAAGGCAGCGTCAGCGGCAGATCGGCGGTGAAGGACAGCTAGCGCTGGCGGCGCTGGCAGATAGCCGCACCGACCTCGGTGCGAACCCTGGCAGAGAGCCGGACGGGTTTGAGGAAGGTTCGCCTTTCTCACCCGTTCGCCTCTGCCAGTCACACCAGACAAGACCTGAAGCAAAAGGAGGTGAACATGACGCACGAACAACCACCGGACTTACCAGACGAGCACCCGCAGGGGTCCGAACCGCAGCTGCCCGAGGCTGAGCAGCACGAAGACCAAGGCGACGACCAGCCGCGGATCTGGGCCGGCTCGCTAGCCGACTACAACAACGGCCGTCTCCACGGCGCGTGGATCGACGCCGCCCGCGAACCCGAAGCCATTCAGGCCGACATCAACGCCATGCTGGCCGCCTCACCCTGGACGGCTCAGACCGGTGAACCGGCCGAGGAATGGGGCGTCTTCGATACCGACAACTTCGGGGACTGCCGGATCGACCAGCACGAGGACTTGGACTGGATCAGCGCCGTGGCCAATGGTATTGCAGAGCACGGCCCGGCCTTCGCCGCCTGGGCCGACGTCATGGAAGACCGGGATCTGCTGCCGGACTTTGAGGAGGCCTACATCGGCGAGTACGACAGCCTGGAGGCTTACGCCGAAGCGTTCATCCACGAACAGGGCTACGACGAGCTGCTTGACCGGGTCGTGCCACCCACCTTAAGGCCCTACGTCGAGATCAACGTCGCCGGCTACGCCCAAGACATGTGGCTGCGCGGTGAGGTGCAGGTCTACCACCGGTCCGGCGGCGGGGTCTGGATATTCAATGGCCAGTAAGACGCTGCGAGCTCAAGCCACCATATCGCACGGGCAGTTTGCTGGCATTCCTGCCGTGCAAATTCCGACCAATTCGCCCAGGCGCGGAATTGGTCAGCAACTTAGGCTCGCCTTTTCGTTTATCACCCCATACCTTTCCTCCTCCGCAATTCCTAAACATTCTCGGAGGACAGACATATGGGTAATGGACGACGCGCCAATGGGCGGCCAACCGGCGACGACGGACCGGTCGCGGCGATCAAGGCGGCCATCCGCGAGCTGGCCTACGCCAGTTGGGCGCGCTACCAGGCCGAGCTGGGTCGCGATACCAGCCGGGCGCTGTTCGAGCGGGTGTACCTCGGCCACTACAGCACGATCGACACCTACGTCATCCAGCTCGTCGACACCTACGACCTCGATGCCAAGCTCGACGCCGCCATCGCCGAACCGTTCCGCCGCCACGTCGACATCGACATCTCTGCCA
>JAVEEO010000359.1 GCA_030840415.1 Pseudonocardiales bacterium
TCGGGTGCTGATCCAAGGCTTCGGCGTCGTCGGCTCGTCGGTGGCGCAGCATCTGAGCAGCGCGGGAGCGCACGTCATCGGCGTCAGTGACCGCGCAAAGGCCGTCTACGACGCCGATGGACTGAGCCACGAAGGGCTGCTTGCCGCGACCGACGACAGCGGCCTGCTGCAGGCGGCCCGGTTGCGCTGCACGGTGGGCGCGCGCGACGAGCTGCTCGCGCGGGAGGCGGACGTGCTCGTCCTGGCGGCCGGCTCGTCTCTCGTCGACGTCGAGGTCGCCGGGCGGGTCCACGCGCGACTGGTTGTCGAAGCGGCGAACTCGGCGATCACCGATCCGGCGCGCGCGACGCTGCACCGGCGGGGGATCCGGGTGGTGCCCGATGTGGTGGCCAACAGCGCGAGTGCCGCGCTGGTCGGCCACCAGATCGCTTCGGCCAACTCACGCCCGCCGGCGGCGCTGTGGGCCGAGATCGAGCGCTCGATCAGGAGCAGCACGGACGAGGTCGAGGAGGTCTCCCGGCGCTTGGACATCGACTCCAAGACGGCATTCCGCCGGGTGTTCGACCGCGCAGCGCTGCCGAGGTAGGAAAGAGCCGGATGACGAGCGCCTGCGCCGATTGGCCGCCCCTCGACTGCGAGCGAGGCTCGCTGGCCGTGGCCGGACTGGTGATCCGGTATCACTACACGGCCCCCGACCCGGATAAGCCGTGGCTGCTGATCGCATTGCCGTTCGGGATCCCGGTGGAGATCGCGGCCGCCGCGCTGGATGCCTTCCGGCCGGCGTTCAACGTCATCACCTGGGCGAACCGCTATGCCCTGGACCTCGACGTGCCGTTCAGCGGCGACGAGCCGCTGTCGCCAACCGACCACGTCGAGGACATGCTGTCCGTCCTGGCGGAGCTGGGGGTCCGGCGCTGCCGGCTGATCGGCTACTGCTCGGGAGCGGGGATCGCGCTCGTCGCGGCGAGGGAGCATCCGGATCGGTTCAGCGACCTCGTGCTCGTCAACGGGGAGTTCCAGCTCTTCCAGCGCGGTCACGTCGCCACGGCGTATCAGCGAAGCATCGACAGCTTCCTCCCGGTCGTGGCGCGCGACCGGGAAACCGCGGAATCGATCTTCTCCACGATGGCCGAGGTCGCGGCGGCCGGCGAGGTGCCCGACTCGCTGCTGCAGCGGCAGATGAACTATCCCTTCGGTCACGTGGAGCGGCTGTTCCGCTACGCGAGGAGCTACCTGGCCTACCGCGACTTCGACGCCGCGACCGTGGCCGGCGGCGTGCCTCAGAGCACCCTCGTCATCGCGGGCCGCCGGGACGAGCACACGGATCCGGAGAACTCCCAGGCCATTGCGCAGGCGATCCCACGAGCCACGCTGCTGATGGACGACGAGGGCGACCACTACGCCTTTTGCAAGCCGCGTTCGGCGACCCTGGCCGCGATCACGCGCCACCTCCGAGGCTGACCATGCTCAATGTCGGGGTCGCGCGCCGGTCGGTTTCCCGGGCCGCTCTGACCTACGGTGCCCTCGTCGCCGTCCCCGCGATCATCGCGTTCTGGCTGCTGCGAAGCGCCGATGTGCCCGCCGCCCGGCCGCTGCAGCACCCCCCGGCACCACTGGTCGACCACGTGGGGCAGGTGCTGGTCGCAGCCCTGGTCACCGTGGCGGTCGCCGGCGTCCTCGGCCTGGCCTTCCGCGGCATGGGCCAGTCAGCGGTGGTGGGCGAGATGGTCGCGGGCATCCTGCTCGGTCCGTCCGCCCTGGGCGTGGCAGCACCGGGGCTGCAAGCGCGGCTGTTCCCGCCCGGTGTACTCGCGTCGCTGAATGTGCTGGCGCAGGTCGGCGTGCTGTTCTTCATGTTCTTCATCGGATTGGAAGTCCCGCTCGAGATCCTCCGGCGGGTGCGCGGCGCGGCGCTGCCGATCGGCCATGCCGCAATGGCGGTGCCATTCGTCCTGGGCACGGTGCTGGTCCTGTTCCTGCGCAAGGACTTCCAGCCCGCCGGGGTCGCCGGTCTGCCGTTCGCCCTCTTCGTGGCGCTCTCCATGAGCGTCACCGCCTTTCCGGTGCTGGCCCGCATCCTGTCCGACCGGAAGCTGCTCGGCACTCACCTCGGCACGCTCGGGCTGGCCGCCGCCGGAATCGGTGACGTCACCGCGTGGTGCGCGCTGGGCGTCGTGGTCGCCAAGGTGCGCAACGGCTCATCGAGCCGCTTCCTGATCTCGGCCGGAGCCGTCCTGGCCTTCGCCGCGTTCCTGTGGCTGGTGGCGCGGCCGCTCCTGGCCGCCGCGATCGCCCGGATCGAACGGGCGAGCAGTGGAGTGCCGGCGATCGGCATGCTGATCGCAGGTTTCGTGCTGGGCTGCGCCGCGTTGACCAACTGGTTCGGTGTGCACGCCATCTTCGGCGCCTTCCTCGCCGGCCTGGTCATGCCCCGCTCGTCCCGGACCGTGCGGGACTTCGCCTCCCGGTGCGATGGGTTCACCATGTGGGTGTTGCTGCCGCTGTTCTTCACCACGATCGGCCTGCAGACCCGGCTTCAGTCCGTCGCCGACAGCAGCCTCACCGTGCTGGCCCTGGTGATGGGCGTCGCCGTGGTGGGCAAGGTCGGTGGCACCGCGGCAGCGGCGCTGCTGACGGGCGAGGACGGCCGCAGCGCGCTTTCCCTCGGCGTGATGATGAACTGCCGGGGGCTGACCGAGCTGGTAGTCCTCAACATCGGGGCGAGCCTGGGCGTGATCTCGACCGATCTGTTCAGCCTGCTGGTCTTCATGACCGTCTGCACGACCGTCATGACCGACCCGCTGCTGCGGTTGTTGGCCCGGAAACGCCCGGCTGAGACGCCCGTGGTGGAAGGTCCCGAGCCGCACGCCGGGTATGAGGACTTCACCGGTGCCACCATCATCACGACCGGTCAGGGTGAAACGGTCTCGGGGGCGGCGGTCGACTCGTTCACCTCGGTGTCTCTGGAACCGCCCCTCGTGCTGTTCTGCCTGCACTCGCAGTCGCGCCTGCGGCAGGTGCTGGAAACGGCGCAGACCTTCACCGTCAATTTCTTCGCCCAGTCACAACAGGATCTGGCCTGGCCGTCCGCCGACGGCGAGACCGCCGTGGTGCGCGATTTCCCCCACCACATCTCGCCCTCCGGACTGCCGGTGCTGAGCGACGCGCTGGCGCACGCCGGTTGCCGTGTCACGCGTCAGATCGACGCGGGCGATCATGTGATCGTGCTCGGCACGGTGATCGAGCGGGGACTGCTGCGAAACGGTCACCATGCGGCCGTCCCGCTCAACGGCGACGGGTGGATCCGCTGATCCGCCGGGCGGTCGCGACCGGCCTACCAGCGGACCCCGGGACCGCGGTTTCCGGACCGGGCCGGGAGGCAACCGCGTAGTCTCGCGGCTGTGATGACTGATCCTTCCTCCATCCTCGGCGCGATCGGCAACACCCCGCTGGTCCGGCTGCGCGGGTGCGCGCCTGCCAACGGCGCCGAGGTGTGGGTCAAGCTCGAATACCTCAATCCGACGGGGTCGATGAAGGACCGCATGGCGCTGGCCATGGTCGAGGGTGCCGAGCGCGATGAGTTGCTGCGACCTGGTGACACGCTCGTCGAGTACACCAGCGGGAGCACCGGGCCGTCGCTTGCGTTGGTGGGACGGGCGAAGGGCTACGGCGTTCGGATCGTGATGGCGGACTGCTTCACCGAGGAGCGCTTCCAGTTGTTGCGGGTGCTCGGTGCCGAGATCGACGTCGTGCCGTCGGTCGAGGGCCGGCCGCGGATCACCACGCGCGACATCGAGAATATGACGCGCCGGGCGGAGGAACTCGCCCGCGAGCCGGGTCACTACGCGACGGATCAGTTCAACAACCCCTACCCCGCCATCCACCACCGCGATCATCTCGGTCGCGAAATCTGGGAGCAGACCCAGGGCCGCGTGACCGGGTTCGTCCAGGGCATCGGCACCGCGGCATCGCTGATGGGCGTGGCGCAGGCGCTGAGGCCACACGGTGTCTTCATCCATGCACTCGAACCTGCCGGCTCGGCCGCACTGACCGGTGGTCCGCGTGGCGCCTTCGCGATGCAGGGCTGGGCCGGATTCGTGGTCCCGCAGTGGAATGCCGCCATGGTCGATGCGGTCGACGCGATCGGTGACGACGAAGCGAAAGCGATGATGTTGCGCCTCGCAGGTGAGGACGGGATCTTCGCCGGCATCTCGACGGGGGCGAATGTGGTCGGCGCTCACCGGCTTGCGGAGCGTCTCGGGCCGGGTGCGGTGATCGTCACGCTCGCCGTCGACTCGGCGTTCAAGTACCTGACCGTGAGTCCGCTGGCGCCCTAGACCGTGGTGACCCTGACAGGTCCTTTCCAGCCGAGTGTCAGCGATTGACGGCCGTCCGGCCGAGAGTGGCGCCTGGCACAGCACGCACGTGATGCATTGCACCAAACCGGCCACCCGCCGCTGGCCATACCACCCGTCATGCTTCAAACTGGCGCATGTGACCCGCGAACTCCAGCGGCCCGCTGTTCCTCTTGGCCTGCAACGCAATATCGGGCTGGGCCAGGCGGTCGCGCTCTACGTCAGCGCCATCCTGGGCGCCGGCGTGCTGGTGCTGCCGGGACAAGCAGCCACCCTGGCGGGTCCGGCAGCCCTGGTGGCCTGGGGCTTCAGTTGCGTGCTCGGTATCCCGCTGGCGTTGACCTTTGCCGCGCTGGCGACCCGACTCCCCGATGCCGGCGGGGTCTCGACCTACGCCTCGGCCGCCTTCGGAACCTCGGCAGGCGTGGTGGCCGGCTGGTGGTACTTCACCGCCGGATCGGTGGGGCTGACCATCGTGCCGCTCACCGGCGGCTACTACCTGGCGGCCGCATTCGATCTCGACCCCGGGTGGAGCTACCTGATCGCGCTTGCCATCCTGGCAACAGCGGTGGCGTCCAACCTCGCCGGGATCAGGACCAGTAGCCGGGCGCAGATCGGCCTGGCGTTCGCGGTCGGCACTGTGCTGCTGCTGGCCAGTATCTTCGCCATCCCACGGGCCGAGGCCTCGCGGTTGACGCCCTTCACACCGCACGGCCTCGGCGGGATCGGCAGTGCGGTGGTCATCCTGTTCTTCGCCTTCTCCGGCTGGGAAGCCGTCGCGCACCTGGCCGAGGAATTCCACGACAGCCAGCGCGATCTCATGCGCGCGACCGTGATCACCATCGTCGTGGTCACGGTTCTCTACCTGTCGGTGGCCGCCGCGGTGATCCTCACCGGAACCTACGGCAACGAGCAACTGGACCATTTCGCGATCGGCACGCTCCTCGAGGACGCCGTCGGCGTCAACGCGGCCATCGGATCGGCGGTCCTCGCGCTGATCATCAGCCTCGGCACCACGAATGCGTTTCTCGCCTCGGTGTCGCGGCTGGGCTACGCGCTGGCCCGCGACGGCTGGTTCCCGCGACCGCTCAGCCGGTTGACCCGGCGCTCCACGCCGGCAGGCAGCATCTGCCTGGTCGCTTCCATCAGCGCCGGCGGGCTCGGGCTGGCCTGGATCTTCGACTGGGGAACCGAGGACATCGTCTACATCCCCTCCACTCTGATCATCGTCGTGTACCTGCTCGGCACCGCCGCCGGCGTCAAATTGCTCGAAGGAAAGGGGCGGATGCTGGCGGGGATCGGCTTCGTCATGACGCTGTGCACGTTGCCGTCCGCCCTCGGCCATGTTCTGGTACCCGTCGGAACCGCCGTGCTGGCATTGACCTACCGCTGGGCGGTCACCCGCAACAGGAAGCTGTCGGAGCGTCCCACTTCTCAGCCGTGACCGGGCCGGCGAACTGGCCGGCCACCGGGGCGAACCGCATCCGCAACGGTCGCCACCGACTTCGGCGAAGGCTCGTCAATCGCGCCTCAAACGTCAGAACTGGTCGGGCAGGCCGTCGTCGATGCAGAGGATGTTGCCCTCGCTGTCGGTGAACCAGGCGGCCTTGCCCATGCCCGCCAACGAGGCGACATTGTCCTGCCACTGCACGCCGGGCATGTCGTACTGCTCGAAGGTGACACCCTTCTGCTTGAGCTCGCGGACCTCGGCGTCGACATCGCTGACATGCCATTGGGCGATGGTGTGCCCGGCCTGGCCGGCGTATTCGGTCTGGTAGATGCTGAAGACCGCGCCACCGGCAGTCCGGTAGACCAACATCAGGTCGGCCATCTCGAAGGACGGGGTGAGGCCGAGCTTGTCGGCGTAGAACTCCCGAGCCCTCTTCAGGTCGCCGGCCGGGATGTTCGCGGTGACCGTTGCGCTGTTGAGCATGACGACTCCCCGTTGTCGGGTGCGCTTGCGCGCGCACCGTGCCGCGACCGCGCCACCGCCCGGATGGGGATCGAACCGGCGACAGCAGGGCCATGTGATCCGGATCACAATACGGAAGGGTTCGAAGGCGGGCAAGGGCGCGGTCGACGCTCTGGCGCGTTGTCACTCCCAGGGTGGCGTTTCGCCCAACTTGGCATAGTACTTGGCGAGATGGCTGCGGACCCGATCGAGGTCGGAGTGCGGCAGGTCGACTCCGCCCCGCGAGCCCTGCAGCACCCCTGCCGCCGCATGCACCGCGCGGGGGACGGCGACCAGTTTGCCGTCGACCACGTCGGCGATCAGCAGCTTGTAAGCGGTGAAGTTGGACTTCTTGTCCGCGTCGTACCAGACATGCGCGTCGCGGTAGCGGTCGTTGGGCTCGTCCTCGGCGCCTGCCCAGGCGCGCACCCGTTTCTCGGCGGCGCTGCCGTCCCAGGACCGGTCGGCATCGGCGAGCGGCAGGTCTGCGAACGGGGTTACAGCCATGGCGGGCCTCCCGGGTTGCTCTGCTCGACCTCTCTGCTCGATCCAGCCTAGCGAGGCAGCGCGATCGGGCACGGGGATTTCAGATGGCTGCTGGGGGGAGTCACTGCTATTTTGAGTGCGGCTCAACAGCCAGCCGATATTCCCGGATTCGCAGCCTGGCAGCCGCCTGCCTGCTGAGCCGGTCGAGCGGTTGAGGCGACGCGCCATGATGACCAGCCCGAACGATCTCGAATACCTGAACAGCCTGTACGGGCAATCCGAGGACCCGTGGCACATGCGCAGCGGTTGGCAGGCCGAACGTCGCCGTGACCTGCTGCTGGCCACGCTGAACCACTCCCGCTACGGCAACACCTTCGAGCCCGGCTGTGCCGCCGGCGAGCTGACCGCGGGCCTGGCCCGGCGCAGCGACCGGGTGCTGGCCGTCGACGACAACCGGGCCGCGCTGGCCGAGGCGCGGACCCGCACCACGCACCTGTCCAATGTCGACCTGCAGTGGATGCGGTTGCCGGAGCAGTGGCCTTCGGAGGAGAAGTTCGACCTGATCGTGCTGAACCAGGTCGGCTACCGGCTGGACCTGGCTTCGTGGGCCGCGCTGGCGACCGCCGCCCGGAGCAGCCTGGGCCAGGATGCCACCGTGCTGGCCTGCCACGACCAGCACGAGTCCGCCGAGCGGATCCTCGACACCCAGACCCTGCACGGCATCCTCGACAGCATCCTCGGCCTGACCCGGCAGACCCAGGTGATCGACGCCGACTTCACCATCGACGTCTGGACGAACCGGGCGGCACCGCCCCGCCGTTGAGAGCCGTCCCTAGCCGGCAGCGGGATCCTGGCCGTCCTCGAGGCCCCAGCCGCCGCCGTGGGCCCGCTGGATCAGCTCGTTGAGCACCGGCCCGATCACCTGCGGAAAGCCGCCGAGTTGGATGGCGATGCTGAACCGCTCGGAGGTGACGCCGACCGACGGATCAGCCGGGTCGAGCATCATGTGCTCGCTCTGGGTGAGCACCTGGGAGAGGATGCCGCGTGCGGCCAGGAAGGCATTGATCTGCTCGACCTCATCCTGGTCGACGGTCTGGAAGAACACCTGTCCACTGATCCACCCGGTCATCTCCATGCACCCATCCTTGCAGGGTGGGACAACCCACACTGCCGCGCCTTGCCTGCCGGAGCCTGCGTGAGGCAACGTCGGCGCACGTGAGCGATCAGCATCCCTTCGACGCCGACACCGCCGTTACCGGCTTCGGGCCGGTCTTCGGCGCCACTATCAGCGACCGGTGGGGGATCGGCAACGGCCACGCCAACGGCGGGTACGTGCTGAGCGTCTGCCTGCGTGCCCTGCGGCAATCACTGGGCAAGCCGGATCCGTTGGCGGTGGCCGCCTTTTTCCAGCGGCGGGTGGTGTCCGGACCGGCCGAGGTGGTGGTCGACGCCGGCCGGTCCGGGCGCCGGCTGGCCACCGGGGAGGCACGGCTGCTGCAGGGCGGCCAGGAACTGGTCCGGGTGGTGGCCAGCTTCGCCGACCTGTCCCGGGCCAGCGGCCCGACCGCGGTTTCCGCAAGTGCCCCGTCGCTGCCGGACCCGCAGGACTGCAAGGATCTGTTCGGCGGCGCCGAGCTGTCGGCCCCGGGCATCGCCGGCCGGCTGGAGTGCCGGACTCCCCAGCTGCCCGGCTGGCGGCAGGGCGCGCCGAGCGGGCAGGCGACTGCCGAGTTCTGGATGCGGCTGGCCGGCGACCGGCCGGCCGACACGATGGCGCTGCCCGGCCTGGTCGACATGGCGGTGCCCGCGGTCTTCGAATTGGGCCACTACGCCAGCACCACCATCGAGCTGAGCGTGCACGTCCGGGCCCGGCCGGCCCCGGGATGGCTGGCCTGCCGGGTCGGCACCCGCTACCTGATCGAGGGCTACCACGAGGAGGACTTCGAGATCTGGGATGCCACCGGCCAGCTGGTCGCGCAGTCCCGGCAGTTGGCGCTGCTCGGCTGAGTTCCTAGGGCTGGTCGGAGTCCTCGGATGTCAGGTTCGCCAGCTGGCGGCGGGCGGCTCGCAGCGCCGCCTCCGCCCGGTCAGCCTCCTCCTCGGCGCTGAGCCGCGCCCGGTCGGCGGCTCGGCGGGCCTGCCCTGCCGCCCAGGCCTGCTCCTGGGCCTGCTCCAGCTGCGCGCGCAACTGCTCGAGCAGTGCGGTGGCCTCCTGATGACGTTGCCCCGCGGCCGTGGCCTCGGCCTCGGCCTGCTCCAGCACCTGGGCGGCTTCGGCATGCTCGGACTCGGCCCGTCGCAACTGCTCCTGCTGCCGCTGCAGACGCCGCTGGTGGGCCTGCTCGGCCGCACTGCCCCCGCCGGCTGCCGGCTTCTCGGCTGCCACGCTCCCGCTGCGCTTGCCGCTGGTGGCGGCGCGTCCGCGGCCGGCCTTCGTGCCGGCGGATCCGGCACCGGCAGGCTCCGCGCCGTCCTGGTCGCCGGCCTCGGCGTTCGATCCGGCCTTCCCGGGCTTTCCGGCCGCGTCGGCGCCGGCCGGCACCGACCTCAGATGCCGGCGGCGGACCGGGGCCGCGACCGCGTCGGTCACGTCGACCTCGCCGAAGCCGGAGTAGGACAGCACCGTCGTCAGCCGGCCGGACAGTACCGCGGCTTCGGCCGCCTCGTCGGCGATCGCGGCCTCGAAGGTGCCGCGCACCTGGCTCAGCACCGGCTCGGTGGCGGTTCGGCCACCCCGCTCGGCGGTCTCCCGGACCAGTTCGGTCAGCCGTTGCAGCAGCTGCTGGCGCTGCTCGGACAGGGTCCGCAGCTCGGGGCCGCGCAGCTCGCGGTGCGCCGTGCGCAGCTGCGCGCCCAGATCGGTCAGCTCGTCCAGCTCGGCCGGCTCGCCGCGGACCAGCTCGTTGACCAGCGCCGCCGCCAATACCGGCTTGCGGAGCTTGCCGATGCTGGCGGCCAGCGCCTTGTCACCGTCGGCCTTGGCCTGCGCGGCCAGTCGGCTGCGGTGCTCGGCGAACTTCTCGGCCGCAACGCCGTAGAGCTCCTCCGCCGCGCTGTCGAGGTCCACGGCTCAGCGGCCCTGCGGAAGACTGTTCGAGTTCGGCTGCACATCACTTTTCTACCCTGTCGCGGGCCGGGGCGCGGCCCTCGTCACGTGCCGGCAGCGTAGGAAGGGTCGGGTGCCGGAACAATTCGGAGGTGCGCGCGGCCGGCAGCTGCAAGACTCTGGCCTCGGTCGGGGCTGGCTCGCACCGGTTGTCAGTGGGTGATGCCACTATCGGCCACCGGCTGAACATGCGGACGATGGGGAGGGACAGCGTGGTGACACAAGCCGATACGGAGCTGGCCATCGAGGTGCGCGGGCTGGTCAAGCGCTATCGCGGCAGCCGTGGCCAAGACGGTGTCGAGGCAGTGCGTGGCATCGACCTGGCCGTCCGGCGGGGTGAGGTCTTCGGGTTCCTGGGACCGAACG
>JAVEEO010000375.1 GCA_030840415.1 Pseudonocardiales bacterium
CTCCTGCAGCTCCACCCGGGCCAACTGGGCGCCGAGGCAGTGGTGCACCCCGGCACCGAAGGCCAGGTGCGGGTTGGTCGGCCGGTTCAGGTCCAGCTCGTCCGCTCCGGCGAACATCAGCTCGTCCCGGTTGGCGACCATGAACGCCGGCAGCACCGTCGACCCGGCCGGGATCAGGGTGCCGCTCAGCTCGACCGGCTCGAGGGTCACCCGGGGCAGCATCACCCCGGTCTCGCCCAGCTGGATGAACCGGCTGAGCTCCTCGACCGCCGCCGGGATCTTGCTCGGGTCAGCCTGCAGCGCGGCCAGCTGCTCGGGAAAGCGCAGCAGGGTCAGCACGAACAGGTTGATCTGGGTGGTGGTCGTCTCGTGGCCGCCGATCATCACGCCGATGCTGACCATCAGCAGTTCCTCGTCGGTGAGCCGGTCGGAGTCGTCGTTGACCTTGATCAGCGCGGTCAGCAGGTCGTCGCCGGGATGGTCACGGCGGCTGTCGATCAGCTCCTTGAAGCCCTGCACCGCGGCCGCGGTGCCATCCGGGTCGACCTGCCAGTCGCCCATCATGGTGTCCGACCATTCCTTGCACTTCCAGCGCTCTTCCTCCGGAATGCCGAACAGCTCGCTGATCACGGCCACCGGCAGCGGGGTCGAGAAGCCGGCCACCAGGTCCACCGGGCCCGGCTCGGCCAGCATCGTGTCCAGGAAGCCGGCCACCAGCTCGGCGATCCGGGGCCGCAGCTCTTCCACCCGGCGGGGCGTGAAGGCGTAGGACACCAGCTTGCGAAGCCGGGTGTGGCGCGGCGGGTCCATGCCGATCAGCGATTCGGTCTCCAGCTCCCCCAGCTCCTTGGCCGGGCCGCCCGGGTCCTTGACCGCGGCCCGGCTGAACCGCCGGTCCACCAGGATCTGCCGGACGTCGGCATAGCGCGATACCAGGTAGGCCTCGATGCCATCGGCCATCCGGACCTTCACCACCGGCTGGTTGCGCTGGAGATCCACCAGCAGCGGCGGCGGCTCGTAGATCGAGGGCGGTGCGGGCAGCGGGTAACTGATCATCGGTTGGCTCACAGAGGCGCTCCTGACAGGGATCCGGTTCGGGTAGTGCTGCACAGCCGTTCCAGTACCGGCACGACCTGCGCCGGCGACGGCATGGCCGCCACCTGCTCGGCGAGCTCGGCCGCTCGGCGCGGTATCCGGCTGTCGGCGAGCAGGTCGGTCACCAGCCGCCGGACCTCGGCCGGGCGGGCCGCGCCGTCCGGGAGGCTCAGCCCGGCACCGATGCCCACCAGCCGCTCGGCGTTGAAGTGCTGATCGCTGACCAGCGGCACCACCACCTGCCCGACGCCGGCAGCCAGTGCCGTCATCATGCTGCCCGCGCCGCCCTGGTGGACCAGCGCCTGGCAGCTCGGCAGCACCAGCTGCAACGCCAGCGGGGTACGGGGCAGCCGGACGTTGTCGGGCAGCTCGCCCAGGCCCTCGAGCTGGGCCGGATGCAGCGCCAGCACCAGCTCGATGTCGAGGCCGGCCAGCTCGGCGACCAGCCCGGGCAGGTCGAGGGCGGAGTCGATACCCAGCGAGGCCATCATGGTGCCCCAGGTCAGGCAGACCCGCGGCCGGTCCGGCGGTGGCCGCCGGAGCCAGTCAGGCAGCACGGTCGGGCCGTTGTAGGGCACGAACCGAACCGGCTCGGACGGCGCCGCCAGCCGGACCTGCAGGCCCGGCGGGCACGGATCGAGCAGCAGGTCGCCCGCCTGCCGGACGTCGGCAAGGTCCACCCCGACCTGCTCGGCAAGCGGGCCGAGCACCGAGAGCCGGTCCAGTTCGAGCTGGGTGGTCTCGTCCGGCCCCCAGAGCTGGCGGACGCCCGGCACGCCCAACGCGGCGGCGGTGACCGCGCCGGCCAGGTTCTGCGGCTCGAACACCACCAGATCGGGGCCGAACTCCCGGCCGAGGGCAACCAGGTCGCCCAGCATGGCCGTCGCGAACCGGACCACGCCGCCGTCGGCGGTCACCGCCGGCTGCACCGATTCCGGGACCGTGCCGCGAGCGCGTTCGGCCCGGGTGGCCACCCGCCCGATCCGACCGCCGAACACCTCGGCGAAATCCAGGTCCTCCCCGACCGCGACCGCCGGCAGCCCGGCGCCGGTGATGATGTCGGTCATGCCGGGTTGGCTGGCGACGAGCACCTCGTGGCCGGCCGCGCGCAGCGCCCAGGCCAGCGGGACCAGCGGGTAGAAGTGCGACCGCCAACCCCAGCTCGTAACCAGCACTCTCATCCGGCGGCCACCACGCCCAGCAGTTGCTGGTTGGCCTCGTCGGTGCCCACGGTGACCCGCACCCCCAGGCCGGGATGAGCCCGGACCAGCACGCCGGCGGCCTGGCAGCGGGCGGCGAAGTCCTCGGCGCCGGCTCCGAGCGGCAACCAGACGAAGTTGGCCTGCGAGTCCGGCACGTCGATGCCCGCCGCCCGCAGGTCCTCGGTGAACTGGGCGCGGATCCCGGCGAACTCCGCGCAGCGCTCGAGCACCTGCTTGTCCGCCGCCGGCTCCAGCGCGGCCACCGCGGCCAGCTGGGCCAGGCCACCGGGGTAGAACACCATGTTGGTCATCCGGGCCTTGGCGGCGATCGCCTCGGGCACCACGGCGTAACCGACCCGCAGGGTGGCCAGGCCGTAGGCCTTGGAGAAGGTGCGCAGCACGCACACATTGCCGCGGCCCGACCGCAGCCGCAGGCCGTCGGCGGCGTCCGGATCGGTGACGAACTCCCGGTAGGCCTCGTCGATGATCACCGGCACCGACTCCGGCACCCGGTCCAGGAAGGCGGTCAGCTCGTCGCGGCCGAGCACGGCGCCGGTCGGGTTGTTCGGGTTGCAGACCAGCACGCACCGGGTCCGCTCGGTGATCGCCTCCGCCATCGCGTCGAGGTCGTGGGCAAGGCCGCCAGGGCCGACCATCGGCACCGGGAC
>JAVEEO010000388.1 GCA_030840415.1 Pseudonocardiales bacterium
ACAAAGCCTCTGCCTCTGGGCTACGGCTGGGGCGGCGGAGCCAGCACGCTCGCGTAGACCTCGGCGGTCCGGGCGGCCACCGCACCCCAGCCGAACTCCTGCCGGGCCCGGTGCTGGGCCGCTGCCGCCCACCGGCGGGCAGCCGCCGGGTCGGCCACCACCTGCCGGACGGCATCGGCGATCGCGGCCGGGCTCTGCGGGGCGAACCGCAGGCCGGTGCGGCCGGGCTCCACCAACTCGGCCAGGCCGCCGGTGTCCGAGACCGCCACCGGGGTGCCGGCCAGTTGCGCCTCCAGGGCCACCAACCCGAACGGCTCGTACAGCGAGGGCACCACCACCAGGTCGGCGGCGGCGAGCAGCCCTGCCAGCTCAGCCGGACCCAGGAAGCCGGCCCAGTCGATCAGGTCGCCGACCCGGTAGCGCGCCGCCCGGTCCTGCTGGTCGGCCAGTTGCTGACCGGTGCCGGCCACCACCAGCCGGACCCCTGGCAGCTCGTCACGCAACAGGGGCAGCGCCTTGATCAGCTCCTGCAAACCCTTCTCGTGTACCAGCCGGCCGGCGAAGGCCAGCAGCGGTCGACCCCGGTATTTCCGGTCGACTTCGGCGCTAGAAGTCTCGAGTTCGGTTCGAGAGTCAGCCTCGGGCAACGGGTCCACCCCGTTGCCGATCACCCGGATCTCGGACACCGGCAGCTGGAACAGCTCGGCCACCTGGGCAGCCATGAACCCCGAACAGGCGATGACCGCCGCGGCGTCGCGGCACAGCCAGCGCTCGGCCGAGTGGATGGCACGCGGCACCGGCTCGGTCAGCCAGCCCTGCTGCCGCCCGTGCTCGGTGGCGTGCACGGTGACCACCACCGGGCTGCCGGTGACCTGGCGCAGGGTGTGCGCGGTCTGGGCCACCAGCCAGTCATGGGCGTGGATGACCTCCGGCCGCCAACCGGCCACCAGTTGCAGGCCGGCCCGGACCAGCGAGTGCTCGAAGGCCTGGGTCCAGGCCAGCACGCTCTCGCTGCTGAAGTCGATCGCCAGCTCGCCGGCCGCCGCTCGCCGGACCGTCACCCCGTCGACCTCGTGCTGCTCGGGTTTGGCCCGCTGGCCGCGGGTCAGCACTCGGACCTCGTGGCCGGCGGCAGCGAGGTGCTGCGCCAGGTGCCCGACATGCCGGCCCAGGCCGCCGACCACCAGCGGCGGGAACTCCCATGACACGATCAACACCCGCACACGAGAGATGGTGCCCTACCCATCATGAACCAGCCGATACCACTGGCCAGCTCCCCGCCCGGACCGCGTCCGGAAACCGCCACCGCCTCCACCGGCCTGCCGGGCCGCCGGCAGGCCGGCACCCGGATCGCCGCCGGGGTCGCCCTGCTGCTGCTCGCGGTGGTGCTGTTCGGCGGGTCGAGGGTGGTTGCGGCCGGTCAGCGGCACGCCTACGACCCAGGAGCCAGCCCACCGGCGAGCTACGCGCTGACCGCCGGCACCACCTACCAGCTGTCCTCGGCCAGGTCGGTGGCCGAGTTGAAGGCGGCCGGACTGCTGTCCGACCTGACCTGCTTCCTCACCTCGGGTACCGGTGAACAGTTGCCGCTGTCACTCGCCTCGACGGCCGACGACGACCGCAACCTGCACGTCTTCGCCACCCTGGTGGCACCGAGCACTGCTCGGGTGCACCTGAGCTGTACCGGCATCGCGGACGTCTTCGTCGACGACGCCGACAGCGCCGGCCCCGACCGCAGCGCCGTGCTGTTGCTGGCCTCGATCGGGGCCGGGCTGGTCGGCGTGATCACCGCTTGCTCGGGCGGCTATGCCGCGGCCGACCGGCCGGCCGGTCACCGGTCTGAACGCCGAGCGACCGTTTCCGCGGAGGTACCCCGGCGTCGGTAGGGATCAGGGCAGCTCGATGGTCTCGGCGCGTTCCAGTTCGGCCAGCGTCGCGTCCAGGTAACCGGCCAGCGGTGCGCCGGCCGCGGCCAGCAGGTCGGCGATCAGCAGTGCCGCGCCCTGGCTCAGCGCTGCCGGGCCGGCGGTGGGCCGCTCCGGTTCCGGCTCGGCATCGGGGTCAGGGTCGCTGCCGGTAGCTGCCGCCGGTGCGGGCCCGGTGCCCTCGGCCAGGCCCAGCGCGCCGGTCAGCACCAGCACCAGCACGCTCGGATCGGCCTGCGGGTACCAGGAGGCTGCCGTGATCAGGCAGCGCCGCAGCACGTCCTGGGCGTCAGCGCTGGACAGCCCGTTCGGGTGCAGGTCCTCCAGCAACGCTCGGATCACTCCGGCCTGCACCAGCACCAGCCGCTGCTGGTCCTGGACGGCCAGCCGGCCGGCCGCCTCGGCGAACCGCTCGGCATCCTGGGCCAGCGCGGCTTCGACGGATTCGCCGACCGCGCGCCGCAGCCCGGCCGGGGTGGAACTGGTGGACCGGCTCATCGGATTGCGACTCCTTGCCGAGGCTGGCGAACGGGCGGGCGGGACGAGGGTAGCGCTGGCCATGACGCCGCCCGGCCGCCCCTGGCAGCGTCCTAGGATCGGGCCATGCGCAGCGATCCCGGCGGTGGTGCCGGCACCGACTGGGAGGCCTGGCACGACGACTACGCCGATCCGGCCTCGGCGCTGTCGGCCCGGCTGGCCGTGGTCCGATCCGAGATCGGCGCGGCTCTCGACCGCTGGGCGACCACCGGCCGGGACCGTCCGATGACCGTGCTCAGCGCCTGCGCCGGCGACGGCCGCGACATCCTCGGCGTGCTCGCCGAGCGGAAGGAGCGGCTGCCTGGCGCGGTCGATCCGGTCGAGGTCGCCCTGCTCGAGACCGACCGCCGCAATCTGGCCCGAGCCGAGCGGTTCTGCGCCGAGGCAGGTCTGACCGGCGTGCGCCTGCTCGACCGGGACGCGGGCCGGTCCAGCTCCTACCTCGACGCCGCGCCGGCCGACCTGGTGCTGATGTGCGGGGTGTTCGGCAACCTCACCGATACCGACGTGCGCCGGCTGGTCGGGTTCCTGCCGGCGCTGTGCCGACCGGGCGCGACGCTGATCTGGACCCGTTCGCGGCGGGCGCCGGACCTCACGCCGGCGATCCGCGGCTGGCTGGCCGACACCGGTTTCACCGAACTGTCCTTCACCGCGCCCGCGGAGGTGCTGGGCTCGGTCGGGGCGAATCGCTTCGACGGCGAGCCGGTGCCGTTGGTGCCGGACCAGCAGCTGTTCCGGTTCACCCGCTGAAGTTCACCCGCTGAAGTTCACGCGCTGAAGCCTGTCGCGCGAGCGGATCAGCAGTCGCGGGCGTCCAGCCGGCCGAACGGGCCGTCCACGGCGCGCAGCCGGGCGGCCAGGGCCTCGGCTGGGGTGCCCGATTCGATCGCGTCCGCCAGGCAGGAGAACCGGTCGGCATGCTGGCGGGCGCGTTGCCGGGCGTAGTCCGCGGCCGAGTCCCGGGTCACCATGAAGGCCCAGTCGCTGGAGCTGAGCAGGAAGGCCTCGCGAACCAGCTGGTCGCGGGCGGGGTCGCGACCGGCGCCCTCGGGTCGGCTGTCCAGGATCGAGAACAACCGTTTCTGCATATGGCTGATCTCGTCGTTGAGCTCGGCCACCGCGTCGTTGTCCCAGACCCGCCAGTCCTTGCCAGCTCCCCAGGACGAGGTCGGCAGGTCGATCCGGTCGGCGACCAGGCCGGCCTCGGCCGCGCCGCGCAGGGTGCTCAGCCGGACGCCGGCCTGGGGCAGCAGCCGGAGCACCGCGTCGAGGAACTCCGGCCCCTCGTACCACCAATGGCCGAACAGCTCGGTGTCGAACGCGGCCACCACCAGCGCTTCGCGGCCGTGCCGGTCGCGCAGCTCGGTCAGCCGCCGCACCACCGCCGCGACGAAGTCCCGGGCATCGCGCAGCACCGCCGCCGAGGCCAGCCGCCGGTCCCACGGCCGCTTGGCCCCGGACGGGACCGCGGTGCCGGTGACCCGGGCCGGCCGGAAGCCGGAGGCGTGGTCGAAGGTGTGGAAGTCCCGGTAGCTGGACCCGCCGGGATAGCCGGTACGGGCCGACCAGATCCGGTAGGACAGATCCAGGTCCCGGGCGAAGGCCAGCACCCCGGAGTCGCCGACCGGACGGGCGAAGCCGGTGTCGCCGTGCACCGCCGGGCCGTCCACCAGGAAGTGCGACACCCCGTGCGCGGCGTAGAAATCCTCCATGCCGGGGGCATAGCCGCACTCCGGCGCCCAGATCCCGGCCGGTCGCCGGCCGAAGCGCAGCTGGGCGTCGGCCAGCCCGGTGTCCAGCTGGGCGGCGGCGAACCGCTCGGTCAGCAACGGCTGGAACGGGTGGGTCGCCGGCCCCGACAGCAACTCGATGACGCCGGCGGAGACCAATGGCCGCAGCACCGTCGACAGCCCGCCGGTCAGCCACCGCTGCTCGAGGTCGGCCAGGCAGGCCACCGCCTCGCGGCGCTCGTGCCCGGCCAGGTCGCGCAGCTGCGGCCTGCCGGCGAGCTCTTCGGCGCGCAGTTGCCAGCGCCCGGCCCAGGAGTGCAGCTCGGACAGGCAGTACGCATCGTCCAGCATCGCCGCCACCACCGGGGTCACCCCGAGGGTGGCGACATCGCGGAAGCCATGTTCGGCAAGGGTTTCCAACACCCGCAGCACCCGGCGCCAGGACCCGGTGAACGCCTGGTGCAGCCATTCCTCGCCGACCGGCCAGGTGCCCTGGTGGGCCACCCAGGGCAGGTGGGTGTGCAGCACCAGGCTGAACCTGCCGACCGGGGTCACGGCCGCGACTCCGCCGGTCGCCACTCCGCCGGCCGCGACTCCGCCGGCCGCGACTCCGCCGGTCGCGACTCCGCCGGTCGCGACTCCGCCGGCCGCCTCGCCAGCAACACCACGTCCAGGCAGGCGTCCAGGCCGGCGAGATCGCCGTGCAGATCCGGGCTGATCGCGAAGTCGCGCCAGCCGACCGAGGCCACGTCCGCCGCGAGCCCGGCGGCCCACTCGTCCGGCGGCGTGGCCAGCTGGGCGGCGACCAAACCGCCCGAGCCGTCCGGCCGCGCGTGCCACCGGTCGAGCTCGCTCAGCCGGGGCCCGGCGAACAGTCCCCGGACCGCCTGCACCGCCAGCCCGCTGCCGGCCACCAGCCGGCACAGCTCCGCCGCGGTGAACTCGTGGGTGTGGAACGGGTTCACCGGCCGGTCGGCACCGGGGGAGAAGGTCAGCCGGTTCGGGGTGGTGAGCACCAGCAGGCCACCGGGACGCAGCACCCGGGCGCACTCGGCGAGGAACTGCGGATGGTCCCAGACGTGCTCGATCACCTGCAGCGAGATGACCGTGTCGATCGAGGCGCCGGCCACCGGCAAGCCGGCCAGGTTGCCCCGGACCGCGGCCAACCGGGGATAGTGCCGGGCCAGGTGCGCGATGGCCGAGGCGTCGTAGTCCAGGGCCAGCACCGCGGGCACCCGCTCGGCCAGCAGCGCCGAACCGTAGCCCTCGCCGGCCCCCACCTCGAGCAGTCGGGGTCCCTCGACGAGCTCGCGCAGGTGCAGGTAGGCAGCCTGGTGCCGGCGGAACCAGTAGTTCTCGCTGGCGATCCCGGGCACCGTCCGCTCGCCGGTCAACGCCAGGGTGTCGGTGGACAGCGAACTGGTTGCCTCGATCTTCCTGTCCTTCGCACTCGCGGGTGAGGCCAGTTTAGGTCGCCGGAACCTGGCCGCAGAAACGGTAGCGACGCTGCCGGGCCGGCCCTACCTGTGGATTGCCCGATCGCTGAAACGGCTGGGACGGCTGCGCGAGGACGAGCGGCTGGGACCTCAGGCGGGTTCGGGCTCGCCGGCCGGCACGCTGTCCGGGTCGTCCGGGCCCGGCATCGGTTCCACCGGTGCCGGTGGCAGGGTCTCCGGGGTATCCGGCGATAGCGGCCCGGGATCGTCGGGCACCGGCTCGTCCGGGTCGATCGGCGGGTAGTTGTCCGGGTCCGGTCCTGGCATCACCATCCCTACTTGGTACACCCGTTCCGCCTCCTGGCGCAGCGCCGGTGTGGCGTCGGTGTAGAACAGTGTCGGAAAACTTCCGGCGTCCGTCGTGCACGGCGGTGAGCAGCGGGTGACCGGAAACACGCCTCTCGGAACGGTATGTCGACTGCTACTGACCGGTAACATCGAGAGCGCCGCTACCGAACGCACCCCGCCGCTGACCTCGAACCGACCGAGACTCGACTGAGTAGTGAAGGACGATCACCGGATGAACATCGTTGTCCTGATGAAGCAGGTGCCCGACACCTACGCCGAGCGCAAGCTCAGCTCCACCGACAACACGCTGGACCGCGACGCCTCCGACGCCGTGATCAACGAGATCGACGAGTACGCGATCGAGGAGGGCCTGCGGATCAAGGAGGCCACCGGCGGCGAGGTGACGATCCTGACCATGGGCCCCGAGCGCGCCACCGAATCGATCCGCAAGGCGCTGTCGATGGGCGCCGACAAGGGCGTGCACGTGGTGGACCCGGCGCTGCACGGCTCGTGCGTGATCACCACCGCCAAGGTGCTGGCCAAGGCCCTGGGCACCCTGGAGTACGACCTGGTGATCGGCGGCTTCGAGGCGACCGACTCCCGGCTGTCGGTGCTGCCGGCGCTGGTCGC
>JAVEEO010000463.1 GCA_030840415.1 Pseudonocardiales bacterium
TGCGTGGAGCGGCGGGTTGTCGGTGGCGACGCCAGGTCGTGCTGCTCCTGATGGCGTCGGCGCTCGGACTCGCTGCCTGCAGCCAGCCACCCGATGACCACGAGTCGGCCGCCGACCCGGTGATCGCGGCCGCCGGTGACATCGCCTGCGAGCCCGGTGGTCAGGTCACCGCCCGAACCTGCCAGCAGCGGGCAACGTCGGACCTGCTGCTGCAGCGACCGCTGGCGGCCGTGCTGACGCTCGGCGACGAGCAGTACGTGCAGGGGCGGTTGAAGAACTTCCAAACCCAGTACGGGCCTACCTGGGGCCGGGTGCTGTCCATCACGCACCCGGCGCCGGGCAATCACGAGTACCAGTCGGGAGGCGACGGCTTCTTCCAGTACTTCGGTGCGGCAGCTGGAGATCCACGGCATCCGTACTACAGCTTCGACGTGGGTGCGTGGCACGTGATCGCGCTCAACAGCGAGTGCGCGAGCGCCGGCGGTTGCGACAGGGGGTCGGCGCAGGAGCGCTGGTTGCGCAGCGACCTGCGAGCGCATCCGGCACTGTGCACCCTGGCGTTCTGGCACCAGCCGCGCTTCAGCTCCGGCGGGCACGGCAGCGACGTCGCCTACCAGGCTTTCTGGGAGGACCTCTACGCCGCGGGCGCCGACCTGGTCCTCAACGGCCATGATCACGACTATGAGCGCTTCGCTCCGCAAACGCCGAGCGGTAAAGCCGCCGCGAACGGGATCCGAGAGTTCGTGGTGGGAACCGGCGGCAAGAACGTGATTGCCCTGCATGCCCCGAAGGCGAACAGCGAGGTCGGCGCTGCCACCTTCGGGGTGCTGGAGCTGACGCTGCACCCGAGCGCCTACGACTGGCGATTCGTTCCGATTGCCGGCTCGAGCTTCACCGATCGCGGTCACGCCGAATGCCACTAGGCACTACGAGCGCTGAGGTCCGCACTGCACGCCCGCGTTGATGCAGTCCCGGGTCAACCTGTCCATCGCGGCCTGGTTCCAGGTGTTCCAGAAGTCGGCGTGCGCGGTGAGATACGAACCGGACGACAGCGTGATCTGGGTTCCGTCGAGGATCGGATAGCCGTAATCCTCGGTCACTCGTGGGATCGCGACCGGATGCGATGCCGGGCAGGCGCCGTTGTGGCTGTAGGCCAGATGGCTCTTGTGGTCGGCGGAATCCAGGTGCACGCCGTCCCAACAGTTCGGGAAGAAGAAGTGCAGCACGACCTTCTGGCCTACCTTGCACGAGATCGGGTGGGAGTAGAGCGTCTGGCCCTGCACGCCGCAGTTCCAGCCCACCACGGTGGTCGGCTGTGGGCTGGTCGCCTTCGCGTTGCCGGCGATCATCTTCAGTCCCGCCGGCACCGGCCGGATCTTGGCGATCGCGCTGACGTTGCCCGCCCGGTAGTAGGCGTGCAGGCGATCCGGGTGCACGGTGCGCCCGTGGCTGGACAGCACCGGCGTCCAATACGCCGCCGTGTCGGCGGTCAGTTGGCAGTTGCTCTTGCTCGCCCGCAACTGGGTGGCGGTCGAGGTCGCGGTGGTCGCGGTGTTGCCGGCGAAGTCGTGCAAGTGCATTGCCGCACCCGGCATGCCGGGATTGACGATGGGATCGTCCTGGGCCGTATGGCTGTAGAAGCAGAAGACCTCGAAGCCGGGGATCACCTGGGCCGAGGCCGGCCCGGCAGGAGCGAGGAGCATCGCGCCGACCAGCACCAGAACCGCCGTAATTACCTTGTGCAATCTAAACAAAACATGCCTCTCATCAGCAGACACCCGCTTGCCGAGCGCCGTCTCGGTCACTGTCGCAAGACGAGTGATTACACTAGGTAGTCAACCAGAGACCGTCGAGCGCCACGCCGGGCGGTTGCCGGCCCAGCCCGAATAGGCTGATGATCTAGTGCGATTCGCCTGCCGCTGCCCTGGCACACGCGGCCAGCCGGGCAGGCTCAGTGGCAGGATTCCCGGCCGCTGTCGGAGAACGAGGAACCCACGGACACGAACCGCCAGGTGTACCCGGCTGGGGTGAGGGTCAGCGCGAGCACGCCGAACGCGGTGTTCTGGCGCACCTCGCTGCCGGGTGCGAAGCCCTCGAACTTTCGAAGGCCGACGCCACCGGTACCGACCACGAACTGGCGTACCCCTCGCGAGCTGTTGCGGTGCCCGTTCGCGTCGAGCCGGGCGAAGCGTTCGTAGTCGTGGTCGTGGCCGCTGAGCACGAGTTCGGCACCGGCCGCGCTGAGGTCTGTCCAGAACGCGTCGTAGGCCTTGTTGGAATGGTGGTCGCCGGAACTCCAGCGGGGCTCGTGCCAGGCGGCGAGCGTGCACCGCGAAGGGTGCGCGGCCAGGTCCGCGCGAAGCCACCTCTCCTGCTCAGAGCCGAAACCGCAGCCGCCCGGCACGTACTGGCATTGCGAGTTCAACACCACGATGTGCCAGCTGCCCAGGTCGAAGCTGTAGTACCCCTTCGCCGGATCCCCGGCAAGCGCACCGAAGTACTTGAAGTACCCGGCGCCACCAGCCGTGAGGTACTCATGGTTTCCGATCACCGGATGGGTGATGTCCAGGAAGCGGCCCCAGGTCGGCCCGTAGGAGACCTGGAAACCGTACAAGGTCCCCCGCTGGTACTGGTTGTCGCCCAACGGCAGAACCGCGTCCGGGTGCAGCGCGCCCACCAGATCGCTGGTGGCCTTCTGCCTGCAGCCGGTCTGGTCACCCTCGAGGTCCTTGAACTTCTCATTGGCGGGATTGCACGCGATGTCACCGGCGGCGACGAGCAGAACCGACTCCGGCAAGGCGGTGTTCGCCGCCCGGCCGGACGTGGTCGCGGGCGCCGGGCTTGCGGGAGGAAGCCCACCGGGATCGCCCGCCAGGTCCGCAAGCCCGGTGGATCGGCGTCCGAGGCCGTAGCCGGCGAGGGCCGAAGTGACAACGGCCAGGCCGATCATCACGATCGTGAGCCGACGCCCGTTGACGCGCCGGGCCGGCCCGGTGGCTCGCCGGTCGCCGGCCCGAGCCGCCATCACGACCCGCCCGGGTACTCGGGCAGCGGCCTGAAGTACAGCAGTTCGCCGGCCTCCCTGGCGGCGGCACCCGTGCGCGGCAGGTACATCGTCGCGACCAGGCCGCGCTGCCCGGTCGGTAGTCGCAGCAGGCTCATCGTGGGATTGGCGAAGGACCGGCTGCCGCGCGGGGTCCTGATGTGCAGGCTGACCACGGTCCCCGGCGACGTCAGGAGCGCGAGATGCCAGAGCGGGTCGCGGCCGTCCTGTGCCTCCAGCACGGTCAGCGTCGTCGAGCCGAGCGCCAGCACGTCCCGGTCCCCGTGCTTGCCCAGCAGACCAGCCCTGGACAACGCGGTGTCCAGGGCCTCGTCAGGCCGGGCCATCCACGCGCTGAAGTCGGTCAGCTCACCACGCGCCTGCCGGTCCAGCCCCAGGTGGAGGTAGTGGAAGCCGACCTCGATGCGTGATTTCGCGACACCGGCGAACAGCCGTGCGGAATAGATGTTCGGCGTCCCTTCGGCTCCTCGGGTCGCCGCCGTCAGGGTGTGCGGCGTGTCGATGGTCCGGTCGGGGTGTGCGCCGAGAAGGGCAACGAGGCTGGCATAGTGCCTGAAACGCAGCCAACGCCGTCCCGGCCCGGCCCCGTCGCCGTTGTCGGCCTCGACCGCCAGCACGAAGGAATGGTCGGGCAACTGCGCCAGCGTGGGCTGCGATGCCCTCGAGTCCAGTTCGGCCTGGAAGGACCAGTGCAACAGGTCGGTGGACCGCGCCAGCCGAACCCGGAACTGCTCGGCCAGCAGGCAGTGGTACACACCGAGGTAGCCGTCCGGCGAGTCGATGATCTTCAAGGTCGCCATCGGGCATCCCAGATCGTCGTGCAGCCCGAACTTCGCGGTTGCCTGGCCGACGTTCTCCAGCGCGCCGGCGAGCCACGACACGCTGGGAGGCCGAGCAGGCGCCGCGGAGGCGGCCCGGGGCGACGGCGGGCTGCTGATCGACCTGGTGGCACTGGATGCGGTGGGCGCCGAGCCGGAATGGCACGCGGTGACAGCCACCAGCACGGCCGCACCGAGCCAGTTCCGCCCGCGGGCGCACAACTGGCTCCGGCGGGGATGAGGTCGGCGACCAGCTCTGCCGAGAATCGGCATCAGCATCGGCATCGGCATCAGGTCTTGGTGACTTCGATCGCCGCTGCGGCCGATACCGACTGTCGGGACGGCGCGGCGTAGACGGTCAAGATGTAGGACGCCGGCACCTGGATCGCGACGAGGTGCAGCACGGCCATGCCGGTGGTATGGGTCATCGTCGCCTTCCAGCGAACTCCGACGCCGTCCTTCGTCGTCATTTCGGTGAACAGGCGAATCTCCGAGGCCGGGGTCCGGCGCCGGTCCTGCAACCACTGGGCGCGGATCGTCACATCGATCCGGCTGCCCACCGAGACCCGGCTCGGTGCGGTGACCGTGAGCTTCAGGCTTCGGCGCGGCCCAGGCCCCGCTTTCTCCGTCGACTGTCCGGCGAGCACGGTGGAGCCGGCGTGCAGTTCATCGATGTTGATGAAGTACGCCGGCAGCAACTGATGGGTCTTGGAGGCCTTGTCGAGGACCCAGGCTCCCCACGCGGTGATGTGACTGCCGACCGGTGGGATCACCACGCTTGCCTGGTCGGTGGCGATGACATCGGCCACGACCAGTCCATTGTTCGCCCTTCCCAGATACGGCAGCAGCCTCGTGTCGGCAGCGATGGTGATCTTGAGGTCGTCGTAGGCCGACACCAGTCGCACGTTCTTGACCGTGCCGCTCTCCGACCCGCAGTTGCCCCGCACGACGAGCCGCCCGGGATCGTGCACGTGTGTCATCGGCGTGTCCCGGCAGGCGACGACGTTGGGCAGCCACGGCGGCGCTGCCTGGTGTGACCGGTGGGTCAGCGAGAACCCGGTCAGCGCTGCGGTCATCGCGAGCAGTCCCACGATGAGAATGACCAACCGCCGGTCGACCGTCCTGCTCATTTGACGTACGCCAACCCCGCCACGCTGGCGCGGCGGCCGATGCTGTCCACAGCCGTGAGCTGATAGATCGGCAGCGCGTCCGGCGGCACGTCGAAGCTCGTGTGGAACGCTCCGGCATTGTCACTCTGGGCGGTCGCGACCGGGCGTCCGTGGTAGGTGATCTTGACGGTGGCGTTCGGCAGGTAGTGCGCACCGGTCACGGCGGCCTTGTTGGCTGTCTCGACGAAGGCCAGCGCGGGAGGCTGGAGCCCGATCGCCCATGCGACATGGCCGACCTGGTCCCTGGCCCGGATCCGGTAGCGCGTGTGAGTGGTGCTCGGCAGCCGGAACGACCACCGGAAGGTACCGTCCGGCTGCGCGGTGGTGACTCCGAGGATCGTCAGGCCGTAGGTGAGCGTGATGGTGCTGCGCGGGGTGAAGCGCACTCCGAACACCCGGACCAGGTCGCCGCTGACGCTGTAGACCAGCTTGCTGGATGGCAGGCCGGTCGCCGAGACGGTCGTACCCTCGGCGTCGGTCACGACCACGTGATACTGGGACTGGCCGGGATCGGGTATCGGCAGGCTGA
>JAVEEO010000526.1 GCA_030840415.1 Pseudonocardiales bacterium
GGTCGAGCAGGGCACCCACCGGCTGGTGCGGATCAGCCCATTCGACAACCAGGGCCGCCGGCAGACCAGCTTCGCCGGGGTCGAGGTGCTGCCGGTGGTGGAGTCCTCCGACCACGTCGAGATCGCCGACGACGAGCTGCGGGTCGATGTCTACCGCTCGTCCGGCCCAGGTGGCCAGGGCGTCAACACCACCGACTCGGCCGTCCGGCTCACCCATTTGCCCACCGGCATCGTGGTCAGCTGCCAGAACGAGCGCAGTCAGATCCAGAACCGGGCCTCGGCGATGGCGGTGCTGCAGGCCAAGCTGCTCGAACGCCGCCGCGAGCAGGAGAAGGCCGCGATGGACGACCTCAAGGACGCCGGCAACAGCTGGGGCAACCAGATGCGTTCCTACGTGCTGCACCCGTACCAGATGGTCAAGGACCTGCGCACCGAGCACGAGGTGGGCAACCCGTCCGCGGTGCTCGACGGTGACATCGACGACTTCATCGAGGCCGGCATCCGCTGGCGTCGCTCCGCCTGATCGGCTCAGGCGGAGCGACGCGCCGTCGCGCTACGGCAGCTGGACGAAGGGCGCCAGGAACCCGCGCGCCGAGGCGGTGTCGGTCCGGTACACCACGTTGGTCGCGTAGCACGGGGTGTCACCGGTGACGGTGTCGCCGGCCAGCAGCATGGTGCCGTTGAGCGTCACGAAGTTCGGGCCGCCCGAGTCGCCGTAGCAGGCCCCGCCATAGCTCTGCGACTCGATCATCGACAGCCGGACCCAGGACGGGTTGAGCGAGTTGAAGCCGAGGCTGGCCTCGAGCCGGGTGCCACCGCCCGGATGGGTCTGCGGGCCGCCACCGTTCTGCGCCTCCTGGGTGCCGTAGCCGACCGTCAGCCAGCTGGCCGCGTTCAGCTCGCTGCTGCTCAGAGCCGACAGCTGCCCGGCGGTCGGCAGCTGGGCCGGCGTGAAGGTCCACCGGTCGGCGGGCGTGACCGGCCGGCCGGCGAAGTCCACCACCGCGATGTCGTGCGGGTCCGACTGGGCCTGCTGGTAGGCGGGGTCGACGACACCCCGGCCCTCCACCGCCTGTCCGTGCGCCAGGAAGTACTGCGCCTCGGCGGTGCCGGACAGTCCCAGCGCGGCGGCCCGATCGAGCTCGCCCTGCACGTCCTGGTCCAGCGAGACGTAGAAGCGGTCCAGCGACGGGTCGCTCGACCAGTCCGCGATGCAGTGCGAGGCGGTCAGGAAGGTGTCGCGGTCGATCATGGCGCCGCTGCAGTGCCAGTCGAACGAGTCGTCGGCCCCGTCGCCGTTGCTGTCCCAGAGCACCAGCAGCGCGCCGGTCTCGGTCCGTTCGGGCGCGGGGGAGCCGTTGTAGGTGTTGATCGCGCCGGCCGGGGTGGCCAGCAGTCCGATGGCCACCGTGGCCGTGGCCAGTGCCGCCATGATGCTTCGTCGAGTCATGTCGCTCCTCATCGGGATGGATTCGCGCGGAGCTTGGTACTCCGAGCGGGTGGGGAAGGGCTGGAACATCATCGGAAACTGGCGCACCGCCGGCTAATCGCTCACCTCGTCGAGATCGTCGTTCAACACTCCCAGGCCGCCGAGCGCGGTGATGGAGCCGTTCGAGACCGAGGTACAGCCGTTCGTCTTCATCCATAGGTTGGCGGCGGGCCGGTCCGGATATTCGAGGACCACGACGGCAGCCGCACCGTCGCTCATCGGGCACGAATGTGGGCCGGCGTCGGGATGGCCCAGATCCCGGTTGCGCGCCGTCTCGGCGACCCGGAGGGCGTCAGCCGCCGACAGGACTCGCCGCAGCAACAGGCTGTAGGGCTTGCCGTTCATCCCGGCATAGGCGCACAGCAGGCCGGCCGTCGGCGTGCCGGGCGGTACCAGGCTCTGATCGAAGCCCGTCCCCTGATTGCGCACGCCGACCATGCGCGCGTCGTCGCCGGGGCAGTGCCCGCCGGCCTCGATCCGCAGCCTCGGGCCGGCCGCGGCGTCACGGATCGGGTGCGGATCCTGCCACTGGCTGCTGGCATCGACCCGGAGGTAGCTCACCCGGCCGTCGGCGGGGTTGCCGGCCACCCCGATCGACAGCTGACCGACTTGCGAGGAACCCGGTGCCGAGCCGGCCCAGGCGTAGCCATGACGGGTCATCCCGTGCTCGTTGCCCGAGCTGCTGCCCTCCTGGGTGAAACCCGCCGGTGGGTGGGCGCGGACGTAGGAATCGGCCGCCGCGAACGACAGCGGTACCCGCCAGTACCGGGCCAGGCTGGTGTAGGTCTGCAAGTCCGGGATGCCGAGTGCCGGGCCGGGCAGGGCCGGCGGGGCCGAATCCAGTTCGACGGCCCCGGGCGGGATGCTGGCCAGATCCAGCAACCGGTGCGTCGCGTCCTCGGCCTGCTTGCGGTTGATGGCCTCCTGCTCGTCGTAGTTGCTCGCCGACGAGCTGGATCCCGAGCCAGGTCCTGGTCCGGTTGCGGGGTGGGTAGGGGTGTCCACCGTGCTGGCACAGGCCGCCGGCACCAGGCAGAGCAGCACGACGCCGACGGCCGAAATCCACCGATTCCCCATGCCCGGAGATAATGCTCCGGATCGGCGACGGAATTGCTGAAACCAGCGAATCGCTGGATAACGTTTTAAACCGGGCGGGCGGCGGTACCGAGGTAGGATCGGCTCCCGTGATTGCGCTGCAGAACGTCACCAAGATCTATGCCGCCAGCACCCGGCCGGCCCTGGACGGGGTGTCCCTCGACATCGACAAGGGCGAGTTCGTCTTCCTGATCGGCGCGTCCGGGTCGGGCAAGTCCTCCGTGCTGCGGCTGCTGCTGCGCGAGGACGTGCCCACCAAGGGCAGCGTGATCGTCAACGGCAAGGACATCGCCAAGCTGCCGGCCCGCAAGGTGCCCGAGCTGCGCCGCGGCATCGGCTGCGTCTTCCAGGACTTCCGGCTGCTGGAGAAGAAGACGGTCTTCGAGAACGTCGCCTTCGCCCTGGAGGTGATCAACAAGTCGCAGCGCTCGATCACCCGCTCGGTTCCCGAGGTGCTGGAGATGGTGGGCCTGCAGGGCAAGGCGCACCGCTACCCGAACGAGCTGTCCGGCGGCGAGCAGCAGCGGGTGGCGATCGCCCGGGCGTTCGTCAACCGGCCACTGGTGCTGCTGGCCGACGAGCCGACCGGAAACCTCGACCCGGACACCAGCCAGGGCATCATGGGCCTGCTGGAGCGGATCAACCGCAAGGGCACCACCGTGGTGATGGCCACCCACGACAACAATATCGTCGACGCCATGCGGCGGCGGGTGATCGAGCTGGAACTCGGCCACGTCGTCCGCGACCAGAACCGCGGCGTCTACGGCATCGGCCGCTGAGGGCGATGGTCGCGCCCCGCCCGCCCCACCTGTCGCTGAGTCAACCCGGATCGGAGTGCATGTCCCGTGCGCGCTAGCTATCTCATGTCCGGCGTCGCGACCGGGCTGCGGCGCAATGCCAGCATGACCATCGCGCTGGTGCTGTCCACCGCCATCGCCCTGTTCTTCCTGGGCGGCGCGTTGCTGATCAACAAGGAGATCTCCAAGACACAGGAAGCCTACAAGGACAAGATCAACTTCTCGATCTACCTGTGCACCGAGACCTCCAACCAGAACCCGGGCTCGACCTGCAAGCACAAGGTGACCACCGCCGAGCGGGTGGCCCTGCAGGCCAAGCTGAACGCCGACCCGCAGATCACCGGTGTGCAGTACCTCAACGAGGAGCAGGCCACCCAGATCGCCAAGCAGCGGCTCGGTGAGAAGGTGGTCGACGAAGCCGGCCCCGGTGCCATCCCGTCCTCCTTCACGATCAAGCTGCGTGACCTCAAGGCCGACTACCAGCCGGTC
>JAVEEO010000383.1 GCA_030840415.1 Pseudonocardiales bacterium
CGATGCTGCCGACCGCGGGCGTGCCGTTCCTGACCCACCTGCTGTCGCGGATCCGGGCCGCCGGGATCGGCCACGTGATCCTGGGAACCAGTTACCAGGCCGAGGTGTTCTCCGAGCACTTCGGCGACGGTGCGGCGCTCGGCCTGGAGTTGGAGTACGTCGTCGAGGACGAGCCGCTGGGCACCGGCGGGGCGATCGGCAACGTCCGCCACCTGCTGCGCGGCGACACCGCGATGATCTTCAACGGCGACATCCTGACCGGCTGTGACCTGACCGGGCTGCTCGACGAGCACCGCCGCTCGGGCGCCGACGTCACCCTGCACCTGACCACGGTCGAGGACCCGCGCGCCTTCGGCTGCGTCCCGACCGACGGCGACGGCCGGGTGACCGCCTTCCTGGAGAAGGACCCGAACCCGGTCACCGACCAGATCAACGCCGGCACCTACGTGTTCTCCCGGGCCGTCGTCGAGGCGATCCCGTCCGGGCGGCCGGTCTCGGTGGAGCACGAGACGTTTCCCGGCCTGCTCGCCGACGGCAAGCGGTTGACCGGCTACCTCGACACCAGCTACTGGCGCGACCTCGGCAAGCCGGCCGACTTCGTCGCCGGATCCGCCGATCTGGTCAGGGGAATCGCGCCCACCGAGGCGTTGCCGGGGCCGACCGGCGAGGCGCTGGTGCTGCCCGGCGCCAAGGTGGCCGACGGGGCGATCCTGACCGGCGGCTGCACCGTCGGACGGGACTGCGAGGTCGAGGCCGGCGCGGTGATCGACGGTTCGGTGCTCTTCGACGGGGTGCGGGTGGCGGCCGGCGCCACGGTGCGGGCCAGCATCGTCGGACGCGACGCGGTGGTCGGAGCCGGCACCGTGCTGGACAGCGTGGTGATCGGGGACCGGGCGGTGCTGGGCTCGGGCATCGAACTGCTGGCCGGCGCCCGGGTCTGGCCCGAGGTCGAGTTGCCCGACGGCAGCGTGCGATTCTCGGCCGACAGCTAACGACATGAGTGAGCATCGCAGCGAGCGCCGGCGAGCGAGGAGCGCTCGCGCGAAGAGCCAGAGGTACTGATGGACAGCACCACCCCGGTCGAGCGCCGCTGGCGATCGCCGGTGCCGGTCGACCTGGTCCGGACGCTGTGGCCGCTGTGCCACGGCGCCGGCGACCCGAGCGCCCGGCTCGTCGGCGGCACCTTCTGGTGGGCCTGCCGCACCCCGATCGGCCCCGGCACGCTGGCCGTCAGTGCCGCCGGCGAGCAGGTACTGGCGCGGGCCTGGGGCGCGGGCGCCGACTGGCTGCTGGCGGCGGTGCCCGACCTGCTCGGCGCCTGGGACGACTGGTCGGAACTGGACGTCAGCAGCCACCCGGTGCTGCGCCGGGTCCGGCACCTGCAGCCGAACGTGCGGTTGACCAGGACCGGACGGGTGCTGGACTCGCTGGTACCGGTCTGCCTGGAGCAGCGGGTCACCGGCCAGGAGGCGTTCCGGGCCTGGCGCCTGCTGACCCGTACCTACGGCGAACCGGCGCCGGGGCCGGCCGAACCGAGGTTGTGGCTGCCGGCCGTGCCGGCCCGGCTGCTGGAGGTGCCGAGCTGGGACTGGCACCGGTTCGGGGTGGATGCCAAGCGCTACCAGGCGGTTCGGGCCGCGGCGACGGTGGCCGGCCGGCTGGAGGAGTGCGTGCAGTTGGCGCAGACCGCCGGGCTGGCCGCCGCCCGCAAGCGGCTGGCGGTGGTGCCCGGGGTCGGCCCGTGGACCGTCGCCGAGACCAGCATGCGCGCCCTCGGCGACCCGGACGCGGTCAGCGTCGGAGACTTTCACCTTTCCAACGTGGTGGGTTACGCGCTGACCGGTGCCGCCCGCACCGACGACGCCACCATGCTGGAGCTGCTGAAGCCGTGGCAGGGCCAGCGGGCCCGGGTGATCAAGCTGATCCGGCTCAGCGGCCTGACGCCGCCCAAGTTCGGGCCGCGATTCAGCCCGAACGACATGTCGCGGATCTGAGCTCTGGCTCGGCGTGGCGGCTCCGGCCGGCAAGTCGCGCGGCCGCCCTGCTTGGTCAGCCGAAGCTGTCCAGCACCGCATCCGACAGCTCCGGCCAGGCCCTGATCGCCCAGGGTCCGAAGCCCTTGTCCGCGAGTGCCACCACGCCCAGCCGGACCCGCGGGTCGATCCAGAACATGGTGCCGCTGCGGCCGAAATGGCCATAGGTGGCGGGGGAGTTGCGGGTCGAGGTCCAGTGCGGGTCCTTGTCGCCGCGGATCTCGAAGCCCAGCCCCCAGTCGTTGGGCCGCTGGCCGCCGTAGCCGGGCAGCACGCCGAGCAGGCCCGGGAACTGGACACTGCGGGCATCGTTCAGGGTGTCGACGTGCAGCAGGCCGGTCGGGTTCAGCAGCTCGGCCAGCAGCGCCTGCAGGTCGCGCACCGAGGCGATGCCCGCACTCGCCGGTGAGCCCGCCAGTTCCGCCGTCGACATCCGCAACGGTTGCAGTACCGCCTCGGCGAGGTAGGCGCCGAAGCCGATGCCGGTGACACCGGTGACCAGCTCGCCGATCAGGTCGAAGCCGACGTTGGAGTAGATCCGCCGGGTGCCGACCTCGGCGGCCCGGCGGCGACGATCCGGTGCCAGGCCGGAGGCGTGCGCGAGCAGGTGCCGCAACGTCATCGAGCCGAGCTCGGCCGTCAGCTCCTTCTCCAGCGCGCCGGGCGCGTAGTCCGGCACCGGCCGGTCGAGCTCGATCGCACCCTCCTCGACGGCGACCAGCGCGGCCAGCGCGGCCAGCGGCTTGGTGACCGAGGCCAGCGGGAACCGCCGGTCGGTGTCGCCGATGGTGGCCAACACGCCGGCCGGGCCGAGCACCGCCGCGGCGGCGTGCGGCACCGGCCAGTCCAGTACCCGCTGCAATGGGTTCATGGGCTGCCTGCCAGCCGGCGGACCGCCCGCTCGATCAGGTGGGGCAACTCCGGCGACGTGCCCGGTGGCAGGTCCTGCACACCGAACCAGCGCAGGTCGTCGGACTCGTCACTGATCACCGGCTGCGCACCGGCCGGTGCGCGGCCGACGAACTGAACGTCGAAGTGCCGGGTCGGCAGCCCCAGCGCGCAGGTGAGCGCGTGCACGTCCAGGTTGACCGGCACCGGGTCCAGCACGATCCCGGCGATCCCGCTCTCCTCGACGGCCTCCCGGGCGGCGGCGGCCAGCAGCGAGGGGTCGGTGTCCTCCAGGTGACCACCGAGCTGAACCCACCGGCCGATCCGCGGGTGCAGGGTGAGCAGCACCCGGCGGGCGTCGACGTCCAGCAGCAGGGTGCTCGCGGTGATGTGGCCGGGCGCGCAGGCCAGCCGGGTGGCGTCCGGACGTGCCGCCAGCAGCCCGTAGAAGCCCTCCCGGATGGCGGCCTGGCCGGTGCCGTCGGCCGCATCCAGCGGCATCGCCGCCAGGGTGGCCAGCACGTCGGCGTGCAGGGCGGTGACGTCCGGACCCGGCGCGGTACCCGTCCCGGCCTGGGCGCGGCCGAGGGCCAACGCCTCGGCGGTGCCCATCCGGAACAGGTCGGCACCAGCGTCGCGCAGTAGCGCGCGGGCACCCCGATCGTCGTCGGCGTAGGCCAGCCCGCGCACCACCGCGACCGGGACGTCGGACAGCTTGCCCTTGACCAGGTCCCC
Organism: Pseudonocardiales bacterium; assembly: GCA_030840415.1. Classification (GTDB taxonomy): domain Bacteria; phylum Actinomycetota; class Actinomycetes; order Mycobacteriales; family Jatrophihabitantaceae; genus Jatrophihabitans_A. Next base: position 3,657 of record JAVEEO010000383.1, read on the forward strand.
GGCGGCGGCCAGCTCATCGGCCACCGCCACCTCGGTGACCTCGAGCAGGTTGCCGTGCCGGTCCCGCTCGCCGCGCAGGTCGGTGACCGCGGCCAGCCCGGCAACCCCGATCGCGACGTCGGCGATGCCGTGCCGCCAGGGCCGGCCCATCGAGTCGGAGATGATCACCGCGACCCGCAGACCGGTGCGGGCGGCGATCTCGGCGCGCAGCCGGCGGGCCGAGTCGTCCGGGTCCAGCGGCAGCAGCGCGATCTCGCCGTCGGCGACGTTGGAGGCGTCCACGCCGGCCGCGGCCATCACCAGGCCGTGCCGGGTCTCGGCGATCCGCAGCGGACCGCGGCGGGCGATCACCCGCACGGTCTCGTCCTCGATCGCCTGCTGCCGTGCCTTCTCCCGCTCCTGCGGATCCCCGCTGGTCGCGATCAGCCGGCCCTCGACCTTGGACACCACCTTGGAGGTGATCACCAGGATGTCGCCGTCGGCCAGCCACGGCGCGCACCGCAGGATCTCACCGGCCAGATCCTGGCCGGGGCGCAGCTGCGCCATCCCGGTGACCGGCAGCAGCTCGATCCGGTCTGGGCCGCTCACCGACTCGCTCACCGGCCCGCCAGCGCGACCGCGTCGGCCACCATGGCGGCAGTCGCCTCGGGACTGGTCATCAGCAGGTCCCGGGACCGCACCGCGAGGCCCGGCAGCTCGGTGGTGTCGCCGGTGTGCACCAGCCAGCCGTCCAGCACGCCGCCGGCCGACCGGGCGCCGTACAGCCCGGCCACCCCGGCCGCCGAGGTCTCGACGCCCAGCACCGGCAGGCAGGCGTCGGCCATCCCGCGCACCGGCGAGCCGCCGATGATCGGCGACAGCCCGATCACCGGGGCCGGTCCGTCGCGCAGCGCGTCTCGGATGCCGGGCACGGACAGGATGGTGTTGATCGAGACCACCGGGTTGGACGGCCCGATCAGCACCTGGTCGGCCTCGGTGAGCGATTCCAACACCCCGGCCGCCGGGCGGGCCGACTCCAGGCCGACCTGGACGAACTCCAGGGCCGGGATGCCGGCCCGGTGCCGGACCCACCACTCCTGGAAGTGGATGGCCCGCCGGCCGTTGTCGTCGGCGATCACCACGTGCGTCTCGCAGCGCTCGTCGGTCATCGGCAGCAGCCGGACGCCGGTCTGCCAGCGCTGGCACAGTGCCGCGGTGACGTCCGACAGCGGGTAGCCGGCGGCCAGCATCTGGGTGCGGACCAGATGGGTGGCGATGTCGAGGTCGCCGAGGCTGAACCAGGTCGGCTCGGCCCCGTATTCGGTGAGCTCGGCCATGATCCGCCAGCTCTCACCCTCGCGGCCCCAGCCGCGCTCGGCGTCCACCGCGCCGGCCAGGGTGTACATCACGCTGTCGAGGTCCGGGCAGATCCGCAGGCCGTGCAAGGTGACGTCGTCGCCGGTGTTGATGATCGCGGTGACCTCGCTGCCCGGCAGCCCGGCCGCATAGGCCCGCACGCCCTGCAGGAACCGGGCTCCGCCGACTCCGCCCGCCAACACCGTGATCCGCACTCGAAGAACCTATTTCATCGGCCGCCGAACTCGTTCAGCGGGAGCGGGCGGGAGTCAGCGCAAGCCCGGCCTGCTCAGCGGGACAGCCACGGAACGGTGTGCGCCCGGCGCATCGCCGACAGCCCGTAGAACACCGCCGCCAGCGTGGCGTCGCCGCCGTAGCCGGCGGTGCGCAGGTGCGGCTCCAGCCACTCCTTGGCCAGCCGGCGGCTGCGCCGGGGTGCCGGCCGGCCGAGGCCGGCGCCGTGACCGCCGGCCAGCAACACCAGCAGGGCCAGGTCCAGGGTGTCCGGCGGCTGCTTGGTGGTCAGCAGCTCGGTGACCCGCTGCTGTTGCAGCACGGTCGAGCCGGGGTCGGCGTCGACCAGCCGGTGACCCTCCACGCGCCACCGGCCGGCCGAGACCAGCGCGTCGGTGGCGGCCTGGCGGTCGGCGTCGACGTGGTTGAACCAGCGCTTCCAGAGCGCCGGCCGGCGGCCGGCCACCGCCCGGTGCAGGGCGTCGGGCAGCGGGCTGCCGGTGTCGGACTCGCCGATCGCCTCCGGTCGGACCCGCCCCACCAGCCGGCCGGTGCGGCCCAGTTCGGTGAACAGCGCGGCCCGGACCGCGATGCCGACCTGGTGCGGGTGCAGCAGCCGGCCGCGCGGGCTCAGCGACAGCCGGCACACCGCCAGGGCCAGCCCCTCCATGTCAGCAGTGGTACCAGCAGGGGTGTCAGCAATGGCGTCGACCGGCCGGTCGGCGGGCAGGCCGGTCATCAGAATCGGCCCGAATCGGTCCGCGGCGCGAAAGTTGTCGGCACGCCGACAGCTTAGGTGCCGCCGGGGCGGCCGTGCCCGAACAGCTCGTCCTCGGACGGGCACACCGGGACGCCCGGCGCCACCGCGGGGTTGCGCGGCGTCGATGATGGCTAGGCTCTAAGGGGTGAACCAGCCGCAGCCTTCCGACTCCGCCGTCCGCCGGGCCCTGCGCCGGGCCCGTGACGGCGTGGCACTGGACGCCACCGAGGCGGCGGTGCTGATGTCGGTGCGCGGCGAGCAGCTCGTCGAGTTGAGGGCGGTGGCCGCCGGGGTGCGCGACGCCGGCCTGCTGGCCGCCGGCCGCCCCGGGGTGATCACCTACTCCCGCAAGGTCTTCGTGCCGCTGACCCGGCTGTGCCGTGACCGCTGCCACTACTGCACGTTCGCCACCGTGCCGCACCGGCTGCCGGCCGCGTTCCTCGAGATCGAGGAGGTGCTGGCGATCGCCGAGCAGGGCGCGGCACTGGGCTGCAAGGAGGCACTGTTCACCCTTGGCGACCGGCCCGAGGACCGCTGGCCGGCCGCCCGCGACTGGCTGGACGAGCGCGGCTACGGCTCCACCCTGGACTACGTCCGGGCGGCTGCCATCGCGGTGCTCGAGCGCACCGGGCTGCTGCCGCACCTGAACCCGGGGGTGATGAGCTGGGACGAGCTGCAGCGGCTCAAGCCGGTCGCCCCGAGCATGGGGATGATGCTGGAGACCACCGCCCGGCGGTTGTTCACCGAGCCCGGCGCGCCGCACTTCGGCAGCCCGGACAAGGACCCCGAGGTAAGGCTGCGGGTGCTGACCGACGCCGGCCGGCTCAACGTCGCCTTCACCACCGGGATCCTGGTGGGCATCGGCGAGACCCGGCAGGAGCGGGCCGAGTCGCTGTTCGCGATCCGGGCCAGCGCCCGCGAGTTCGGCGCGATCCAGGAGGTGATCGTCCAGAACTTCCGGGCCAAGGACGACACCGCGATGCGCAACGATCCCGACCTGGACCTGGACGAGTACCTGGCCACCCTGGCGGTGTCCCGGCTGGTGCTCGGCCCGAAGCTGCGGCTGCAGGCCCCGCCGAACCTGGTGGACCTCACCGAGTGCCTGCTGCTGCTCGACGCCGGGGTGGACGACTTCGGCGGCATCTCCCCGCTCACCCCGGACCACGTCAACCCGGAGCGGCCGTGGCCCGAGCTCGACAAGCTGACCGACCTGGTGGCCGGTCGCGGGCTGGCGCTCACCGAGCGGCTGACCGCGCAGCCGTCCTACGTGCTGGCCGAGGCGCCATGGCTGGACCCGCGGCTGCTGCCGCACGTCCGGGCGCTGGCCGACCCGGCGACCGGGCTGGCCCGCACCGGTCCGGACGGCGCGGTGCTGAGCCCGGTCGGGCTGCCCTGGCAGGAGCCGGACCAGGCCTGGCAGTCCACCGGCCGCACCGACCTGCACGCGGCGGTGGACACCGAGGGCCGCAGCAGCGACCGGCGCAGCGACTTCAGCGAGGTCTACGGCGACTGGGACGCCCTGCGCGAGCGGGTCTTCTCGCCGGGCAGCACCGCGCTGGACTCCGAGGTGGCCGCGGCGCTGCGGGCCGCCGAGCGCGATCCGGCGGCCCTGACCGACGCCCAGGCGCTGACCCTGATGCAGGCCGACGGCGCGGGCCTGGCGGCGGTGGCGGCGCTGGCCGACGACCTGCGCCGGCAGACGGTCGGCGAGGACGTCACCTACGTCGTCAACCGCAATATCAACTTCACCAACGTCTGCTACACCGGTTGCCGGTTCTGCGCGTTCGCCCAGCGGGCCACCGATGCCGATGCCTACACGCTGTCCACCGAGGAGATCTCCCAACGCGTCCTGGAGGCGCATGCCGACGGTGCCACCGAGATCTGCATGCAGGGCGGCATCGACCCGAAGCTGCCGGCGTCCGGGTACTTCGAGCTGGCCCGGGCGGTCAAGCGGGCGGTGCCGTCGATGCACCTGCACGCCTTCAGCCCGATGGAGGTCGTCAACGGCGCGGCCCGGGCCAACCTGTCGATCGAGGAGTTCCTGATCGGCCTGCGAGAGGCCGGCGTCGACTCGCTGCCCGGCACCGCGGCCGAGATCCTGGATGACGAGGTGCGCTGGGTGCTGACCAAGGGCAAGCTGCCCACCTCGGCCTGGATCGAGGTGGTGACCACCGCGCACCGGCTGGGCATCCCGACCACCTCGACGATGATGTTCGGCCATGTCGACCACCCGCGGCACTGGGTGGCGCACCTGCGGCTGCTCGGCCGGCTGCAGGACGAGACCGGCGGGTTCACCGAGTTCGTGCCGCTGCCCTTCGTCCACAACCAGTCGCCGATCTACCTGGCCGGGCTGGCCCGGGCCGGGGCCTCCCGGCGTGAGGTGAAGGCCGTGCACGCCATGGCGCGGATCCTGCTGCACGGCAGGATCGCCAACATCCAGACCAGCTGGGTCAAGCTCGGTGAGGCCGGTGCGGCCGAGATGCTGCGCGGCGGTGCCAACGACCTCGGCGGGACGCTGATGGAGGAGACCATCTCGCGGATGGCCGGTTCCGAGCACGGCTCGCGGCGATCGGTCGCGGAGCTGGAAGCGGTCGCGGCGCTGGCCGGCCGGCCGGCCCGGCAGCGCAGTACGTCCTACGGACGGCTTCCCGAACCGTCCTAGCCATGACGTCCGGCTCCGGCTGGTCTTGGGAGGGCCGCTGACGGGCCCGGAGCGCTGAAAACCCTTTCAGCCCGTGTCTGCGGCCTCAATTTCGCGCGAATAGCAGACTTCAGCTTGACTTATGGGTAACGACACGGGTGTAATTCCAAGTGTGTCTTACAGCTTATCCGGCCCTCACGGGAGTCGATACAGCAGCCGACACAGTGTCCCACCCGGCAGGGCGCCGGTAGGTCCCCATACCCACAATCCGCAGCAGTAGGAGAACACCGTGACCGAGACCACGCACCTGGCAGACGCGGACCTGTCGGCGATCTTCGGCCTTCCCGAGGAGCAGAGCTGGCAGGAGCGCGCGCTGTGCTCCCAGACCGACCCCGAGGCGTTCTTCCCGGAGAAGGGCGGCTCGACCCGCGAGGCGAAGAAGATCTGCGTCGGCTGCGAGGTGCGCGGCGAGTGCCTGGAGTACGCGCTGGAGCACGACGAGCGGTTCGGCATCTGGGGCGGCCTCAGCGAGCGTGAGCGTCGCCGGGTCAAGCGCCGCGCCAGCTGAGACTCAGTCGGGTAGCGGCGGGTCGATCTCGTCGGTAGATCGGCCCAGCAGCCGGGCCAGCTGCTCCACCACCACGTCGTGCACCAGGTCGGCCAGGTCCTCGCTCTGCGCGGCCCGGCTCTCCAGTGGCCGCCGGTAGACCACGATCACCGGGGTCGCGATCCCGGCCACCCCGTTGCGATACAGCCGCGACAGCGGCACCGCGTTGTCATCGAGGATGTCGTCGTCGAAGTCGAAGTCGCCCGGGCCGGAGTGACTGACCTCGGGCACGTCCTCCACCGCAAACTCCACCCCGGCCAGCTGTTCGGCCAGGTGCGGCTGCAGGTGATCGACCGCATGCAGCACCATCGCGTCGAAGGCGTCGCCCCGGGTGTGCGCGATCGGTACCGGCCGGGGCGCCAGCATTCCGCGCAGCCCGCGACCGTGCCGGTCCCGGCGCCGGCCGGGGCGTCGTGCCGGCGACTGAGAGTCGGTGCCCATGCAGCCGAGCCTAGTGGGACGCAACCCCCGACACGCGGCGGTGAACGGCGCTCACCGGCAAAGGCCCGACCGGGGGCTAGTGTCGCCCGTTGTGAGGCATGTCCGTCGCTGTACCCGCACTGGCTGCAGCCAGGCTGCGGTGGCGACGCTGACCTACATCTATTCCGACTCGATGGCCGTGGTCGGCCCGCTGGCCGCCTTCGCCGAGCCGCACTCCTACGACCTGTGCGAGGAGCATGCCGTCCGGCTCACGGTGCCGCGTGGCTGGGAGGTGGTCCGGCACGTGGGGGAGTTCCCGTCCCCGATCCCGCATGCCGACGACCTCGAGGCGCTGGCCGACGCGGTCCGGGAGGCCGCCCGGGTCGAACTGCCCCGCGAGGTGCGGGCCGCCGACGACAACGGCCTGACCGGCCGGCGCGGCCACCTGCGGGTAGTGCCGCCGCCGGTCTGAGGTTCGGCCGCCGCCGCGCCGAGTCGCCGCCGGCCTGAGCCCGTGCCGGCCCGATCGCCTAGGCTGACGGTTCAGGACCCCGCGACCGAGCGGCTGGCACCGCTGCTCCGCGTGCTGAGCGAGCGACTCAGTACCGACCACCTCGAGAGGCGCCCGCACAGGTGATCAACCTTTCCGACATCGTGAAGGCCTACGACGTCCGGGGAATCGTTCCCGACGAGTTGAACCCCGAGGTGGCCCGAGCGCTGGGTGCGGCCTTCGTGACCGTGACCGGGGTCGGCGAGCTGGCCGCCGGGCACGACATGCGCGAATCCGGCCCGCAGACCGGTCACCGCGGCCACTTGCGCGTCGTCCCGCAGTCTGATTGAGGGGCCCGGATAGGTTAGGCGGCGTGGACCTCTCCAGGATTGTTAAGGCCTACGACGTCCGGGGCGTCGTCCCGGATCAGCTCGACGAGGCAGTCGCTCGGGCACTCGGCGCCGCGTTCGTCGACGTCATCGGTGCTGGGCGGATCGTCACCGCGCATGACATGCGCCAGTCCGGACCTGCGCTCGCAACGGCCTTCGCCCACGGTGCGGCGAGCCGAGGCGCGACCGTCGTGCAGGCCGGGCTCGCCTCGACCGACATGCTCTACTTCGCCTCCGGCCACCTCGATCTGCCGGGCGCGATGTTCACCGCCAGCCACAACCCGGCCCGCTACAACGGGATCAAGCTGTGCCGCTCGGGCGCTGTGGCAATCGGCCACGACACCGGCTTGGACGAGATCAGGAACCGCGCGCAGG
>JAVEEO010000568.1 GCA_030840415.1 Pseudonocardiales bacterium
CACCCCGTACGCCTGGGCCGGCGGCGGCTACAACGGCCCGGGCTGGGGCGTCGACTCGCCGGGCACCGACGGCGCGCACGACAGCCAGGTGTTCGGCTTCGACTGCTCGGGCCTGACCATGTACGCCTGGGCTCCGCAGGGCATCTACATGGACCACTACGCGGCCTCGCAGTACTACTCGGGCTCGGTGCACCCCACACCCGGCAACTTCCTGCCCGGCGACCTGCTGTTCTGGTCCGACGGCGGCATCGGTGCGATCCACCACGTCGCGCTCTACATCGGGGGCGGCAACGTGGTGCAGGCGCCCAACTCCGGCGACGTGGTCAAGGTGACCCCCTGGGACCAGGTGGCCTACGGCTACATCGGCGCCACCCGGCCTCTAACCTGAGTCGGCCCGCGTCGTAGGCCGCCCTGACCTGACCTGCCTTGTCCGCCCGCCCGTCCTGACCTGACTCGCGCCGGTTCGGGGCCGGCACGCGCCGAGACCTCGCCCGCCGGCCCAGCGTCTACGCTGGACCGATGAACCCGCCGAGCGAGCCCGCGACCGAACCAGCGGTGCTGCTCGACGCGTTCGGACGGCGTGCCGAGGACCTGCGGATCTCCCTCACCGACAAGTGCTCGCTGCGCTGCACCTACTGCATGCCGGCCGAGGGCCTGGCCTGGTTGCCGGCCACCGCGGTGCTCTCCGACGACGAGATCCTGCGGCTGGCGTCGGTGTTCGGCGGGCTGGGGGTACGCACCATCCGGCTGACCGGTGGTGAGCCGCTGGTCCGGGCCGGGGTCGCCGGGCTGGTACGCCGGCTGGCCGGGCTGCGGCCCCGGCTCGAACTGTCGCTGACCACCAACGCGATCGCGCTCGCGGACAAGGCCGAGGAACTGGCCCGCTCCGGCCTGGACCGGGTCAACGTCTCCCTCGACACCCTGGACCGGGCGAAGTTCCACACCCTCACCCGGCGCGACCGGCTGGCCGACGTGCTGGCCGGCCTGGCCGCCGCGCAGGCCGCCGGCCTCAGCCCGGTCAAGGTCAACGCGGTGCTGATGCGGGACCAGAACCTCTCCGAGGCCCCCGAGCTGCTGGCCTGGGCGCTGCGAGCCGGCTACCAGTTGCGCTTCATCGAGCACATGCCGCTGGACGCCGAGCACCTGTGGACGATGGCGGACATGGTGACCGCCGACGAGGTGCTCGAGGTGCTCGGCCAGTCCTTCCGACTGCGGCCGGTGGCCCATCGCGGGCACGCCCCGGCCGAGGAGTTCGAGGTGCTGGACGGCCCCGACCGGCCGGGCTGGGCGCCGGCTCCGGATGCTGGGCACCGGGTCGGGATCATCGCCTCGGTCACCCGGCCGTTCTGCCGGGACTGCGACCGGCTCCGGCTCACCGCGGACGGCCAGTTGCGCACCTGCCTGTTCGGGCACGCCGAGACCGATCTGCGGGGCGCGCTGCGGGCCGGCGCCACCGATGCCGAACTGGCCGAGCTGATCCGGCAGGCGGTGCGCGCCAAGCCCGCCGGCCACGGCATCAACGCGCCGGGCTTCCGGCAGCCCGAGCGGCCGATGTCCGCGATCGGTGGCTGAGCGCTCGCACAGCCGACTCGGCTACCGTGACTGCTGACAACCGCACCGGCGCGCACGCTCGGCCGGCCAGCACCGGCTTGCCGGCACAGCTCAGCAACGGCGCGGGTACACCGAAGAGATACCCGTGCGAGGAGACACATGACCCAGGCTGGTTCGACGCCCACGCCGGCCGCCGACGCCACCGCGCTCGAACGGACGATGTTCGAGGTCAAGCGGGTGATCGTCGGCCAGGAGCGGATGGTCGAGCGACTTCTGGTCAGCCTGCTGGCCCGTGGCCACTGCCTGCTCGAGGGGGTGCCCGGCGTCGCCAAGACGCTCGCGGTCGAAACCCTGGCGCGCACGGTCAGCGGCACGTTCGCACGGCTGCAGTTCACCCCTGACCTGGTTCCCTCCGACATCGTCGGCACCCGGATCTACCGGCCCGGCTCGGAGCAGTTCGACACCGAGCTCGGTCCGGTGTTCGCCAACTTCGTACTCGCCGACGAGATCAACCGGGCACCGGCCAAGGTGCAGTCGGCGCTGCTGGAGGTGATGGCCGAGCGCCAGGTGTCCCTGGGTGGCAAGCGCTACCCGCTGCCTGACCCGTTCCTGGTGCTGGCCACCCAGAATCCGATCGAGAGCGAGGGCGTCTACCCGCTGCCCGAGGCCCAGCGCGACCGGTTCCTGATGAAGATCTCGGTGGACTACCCGTCCGCGGCCGAGGAGCGCGAGATCGTCTACCGGATGGGTGTCGATCCGCCGGTTGCGCAGCCGGTGATCAGCACCGGTGAGCTGATCGATCTGCAGCGTCGTGCCGACCGGGTGTTCGTGCACCACGCCGTCGTCGACTACGTCGTCCGGCTGGTGATCGCCACCCGGCAGCCTGCCGAGTTCGGGATGGCCGACGTCGCCGGCTGGGTGTCCTACGGGGCCAGTCCGCGGGCCAGCCTGGGGCTGATCGCGGCCGGCCGGGCGCTGGCGCTGCTGCGCGGCCGTGACTACGTGCTGCCCCAGGACGTCCTGGACCTGGCCATCGACGTCCTGCCGCACCGGATGGTGCTGTCCTACGACGCGATCGCCGACGGGATCACCGCGGCCCAGGCGGTGTCCCGGGTGCTGCAGACGGTGCCGCTGCCCCAGGTCGCGCCGCGCCAGCGGGCCACCGGCGGCTTCATCCCGGCCGCGGCCACCGCCGCGCCGCAGGCCAGCACCGCCGGCTACTCCAACGGTGCCCACGCGGCCCCGAGTGGCCAGCAGGGCGGCCAATATCCCCAGCAGCCCGGCCAGCCCCGGCAGTCCGGAAACTGGGCGCCGCCGGCGTGAGGAGGAAGGCCGCCTCCGACGACCGCGACCGGCCGGCGCGGTCCGGTCCGGTGCCGGGCGGCGAACAGCCGGCCTCACCCGGGCAGGCGGTGTTGCCCAGTCAGCCGGCGTCGTCCGGCCAGGCGGTGGTGCCCGCCCAGGCGGAAGCGGTGCTGCGCCGGCTGGAGTACGCGGTGCGCAACAAGCTCGACGGGCTGCTGCTGGGCAGCTATCTCGGCCTGGTACCCGGCCCCGGCAGCGAGCCGGGGGAGTCGCGGCAGTACTACCCTGGCGACGACGTCCGGCGGATGGACTGGCCGGTGACCGCCCGGACGATGACCCCGCACGTCCGCCAGACCGTCGCCGACCGGGAGCTGGAGACCTGGCTGGTGGTGGACCTGTCGCCAAGCCTGGACTTCGGCACCGTCGCGATGGAGAAGCGCGAGCTGGTGTTCGCGGCCGCCACCGCGGTCACCCACCTGACCGCCAAGGCCGGCAACCGGATCGGCGCGATCATCACCACCGGCGAGCGGATCACCCGGGTTCCGGCGGTGGCCGGCACCAACCACGCCCGGTACCTGATGCGCAAGCTGGCGGCCACCCCGAAGGCCACCGAGGGCCGGCGCGGCGACCTGGCGCTGGCGCTGGAGCAGGTGCGGCGACCACCGCGGCGGCGCGGCATGGTGGTGGTGATCTCGGACTTTCTCGGTGACCAGGACTGGGAGCGGCCGCTGCGGGGGCTGGGCGACCGGCACGAGCTGCCGGCCGCCGGCCTGGTCACCTTCGTCGACCCCGAGACCGGCGAGCAGCTGGAGGAGCAGACCTCCTCTGCCCAGCTGCGGCAGCGCTACGCCGCCGCCGCCGCCGAGCAGCGCGCCCAGATCGCCTCGA
>JAVEEO010000569.1 GCA_030840415.1 Pseudonocardiales bacterium
CTGGCAGGTCACGGTCGAGCACCACCACGTCGTAGCGGGTGGTGGTGGCCTTGGTGAAGCCCTCGTCGCCGTCGTAGGCGACATCGACCGCCATGCCTTCCCTGCGCAGACCGCGCACCACGGCATCGGCCAGCTGGGTCTCGTCTTCAACCACAAGTACGCGCACGCTGTCTCCGCTTCCTCGGTGACCTCGACCGCCGTTGAGGTCGCAGGGTGATTAGGGGCAACGATCTCATGAACAGCAGGCCTGAGGGAGCAGGAGGTCACTCTCGCCGGTGGTCGGTGTCCTGAGCCGGGGCATGGCCTGCCGAGAACAGCTCGTCGTCGGCGTCACCGGACGGACCGTCGCCGCGGCCGAGCACCGCCGCGGCGAACTCGATGGCCCGCCGCGAGATGCCCTGCGGGGTCAGGCCAATCACCGTCCGCACCTCGGCCACCTTGCCGTGCTGCAGGAAATCGACCGGGATGCCGATCTCCCGGGTGGGCACCGTCAGGCCCTGCTCGCCGAGATACTGGGCGAACCGCGAGCCGGCGCCGTTGACGACCACCCCGTCCTCGACGGTGACCACCACGCCGGCCTGCGCGGCGAAGTCGGCCAGCGCCGGCGGCACCGGCGTGACCCAGCGCGGGTCGATCACCCGGACGGTGTAGCCGGCCTCGCCGATCCGCTCGGCGGCGTCGAGCACGTCGGGCGCCATCGCGCCCACCGAGACCAGCAGCACGTCCACCGGGCCGCTGGCGGTCTCGGCCAGCACGTCGATGCCGCCCACCGAGCGCAGCGCCGCGATGTCGGCGCCCAGCGGGGTCTTGGGGTAGCGCAGCGCCGACGGCGCGTCGCCGACCGCCAGGCACTCGGCCAGCGCGGTCCGCAGCGTCGGCTCGTCGCGCGGCACCGCCAGGTGCATGCCGGGCACCACGCCCAGCATCGCCAGGTCCCACATGCCGTGGTGACTGGCGCCGTCCTCGCCGGTCACGCCGGCCCGGTCCAGCACCAGGGTGACGCCGGCCTTGTGCAGCGCGACGTCCATCAGCAGTTGGTCGAAGGCCCGGTTCAGGAAGGTGGCGTACAGCGCGATCACCGGATGCAGGCCGGCCGCGGCCATGCCGGCGGCCGAGGTCAGGGCGTGCTGCTCGGCGATGCCGACGTCGAAGCAGCGGTCGGGGTACTCGGCCGCGAACGCGCCCAGTCCCACCGGATCCAGCATCGCGGCGGTGATCGCGACCACGTCGTCGCGCAGGCCGCCGATCCGCACCATCTCCTCGGAGAACACCCCGGACCAGGTGCGGCCGCCCTTGCTGAGGAACTCCCCGGTCTCGGGGTCGAAGGCACCGCCGCCGTGCATGTGATCGGCCAGGTGGTTCTCCGCCGGTGCGTAGCCGTAGCCCTTGCGGGTCACGCAGTGCACCAGCACCGGACCCTCGAACTGCCTGGCCAGCGTGAAGGCGTACTCCAGGGAGGCCAGGTCATGGCCGTCCACCGGGCCGAAGTACTTCAGGCCCAGGTCCTCGAACATGCCCTGCGGGGCGAGCAGGTCCTTCATCCCGCGCTTGAGGCCGTGCAGCGCGTCGTACAGCGGCGGCCCGATGACCGGGGTGCGGCCCAGGGTGTCCTTGACGTTGCCCAGCATCCGCTCGTAGCCCGGCCGCAGCCGCAGGCCTGCCAGGTGCTCGGCCAGGCCGCCGATCGTCGGCGAGTAGGACCGGCCGTTGTCGTTGACCACGATCACCACCGGCCGGTCGGAGCCGGCGATGTTGTTCAGCGCCTCCCAGCACATGCCGCCGGTCAGCGCGCCGTCGCCGACCACCGCCACCACCGGGCGGCGGTCGCCGCGGACGTCGAAGGCCTTGGCCAGCCCGTCGGCGTAGGACAGCGCGGTCGAGGCGTGCGAGTTCTCGATCCAGTCGTGCTCGCTCTCGGCCCGGCTGGGGTAGCCCGACAGCCCCTGGCTCTGTCGCAGGGTGTCGAACCGGCCGTGCCGGCCGGTGACGATCTTGTGCACGTAGGCCTGGTGGCCGGTGTCGAACAGGATCGGCTCGGTCGGCGAGTCGAAGACCCGGTGCAGCGCCAGGGTGATCTCCACCGCGCCGAGATTGGGCCCGAGGTGACCGCCGGTGCGGGAGACGTTGCGGACCAGGAAGTCACGGATCTCGGTGGCCAGCGACGCCAGTTCCTCGGAGCTCAGCTCGCGCAGATCAGCGGGACAGGAGATCCTGCTCAGAAGAGGGCTCACGAGGCGTCAGCCTACTTGTACCGTGCCGTTTCAGGAGCCACATCGCCGGCATCGCGCGGCCGGTCGGCACCGGCTTCCAGGCTCTGCGCGCCGCCGCTGCCCGGCCGCAGCACCGCGATGCATTCCACGTGGTGAGTCATCGGAAAGGCGTCGAAGGCCCGCAGCTCGTCCAGCTGCCAGCCGGCGTCCAGCGCGAACCGGACATCGCGGGCGAGTGCCGCCGGATCGCAGGCCACGTAGACCACCACCCGGGGCGCGGCCGCCAGGATCGCGGCGATCACCTCGCGGCCGGCCCCGGTGCGCGGCGGGTCCAGCACCACGATGTCGAGCGCTCCCAGTTCACCGGCGGCCGCGCTGACCGAGCGGGCGTCGACCGGCGCGCGCCGCACGGCCGCCGCCGGCAGCAATGCCAGATTGGCCCCGGCGTCGGCGACCGCGCCCGGATCGGCCTCCAGCCCCAGCACCCTTCCGGTGCCGGCCACCGCCGCGGCCAGCACCGCGGTGAACAGGCCGGACCCGGCATACAGGTCCAGCGCCCGCTCGCCCGGTTGCGGGTCGGCGGCTCGCAGCACCGTTTCGGTGAACACCTCGGCCGCTCGCGGGTGGGTCTGCCAGAAGCCGCTCGGACGGACCGCAAAGCCTCGTCCGGCAACCGTGTAGCGCAACTCCGGCGGTCCGGACAGCTGCTCGGTGTCGAGCACCGGACGTGCCGCCCGCCGGTCCGGAGTACCCCGGCGCCGACCTCGGTGCTGGTGCCTGGCGCGCTGGAGTCGGTGCGCGAGCTCGACCACCTCGCCCCGGTCGTCGACCGCCACCTCGAGTTCGGCCAGTCCCGGCCAGTCGCGCTGCAGCGCGGTGGCATCACCCACCCCGGGCGCCCCGATCGGGCAGCAACTGATCGGCACCACAGCGTGCGAGCGGTGCGCCCGCAGCCCGATCTCGCCGGCCGGGCCGACCGCGAAGCGCACCCGGCGGCGCCAGCCGAGGCCGTCGCCGTCGTCCAGCGGTTGCACGGTCACCGGCAGCCGCAGGCCGGCCAGCCGGCTCAGCTGCTCGGCCACCACCGCGGCCTTGAGCTCGCGCTGGGCCGCCAGCGAGACGTGCTGGAAGTCGCAGCCGCCGCAGCCGCCCGGGTGGGCGTACCGGCAACGGCGCTCGACCCGGTCCGGCGAGGCCTGCAGTACCTCCACCGCGTCGGCCCGGCAGAACGAGCCGCCGCGGTCCTCGGTCACCTCGGCCAGCACCGTCTCGCCGGGCAGCGCGTGCCGGACGAAGACCACCCGCCCGTCCTGCCGGGCCACGCAGTGGCCACCGTGCGCGACCGGTCCGACCAGCAGCTCCAGCCGGCGGCCCAGCCAGCTCTCGCCGGCTGGCTCCGGCTGCCGCTGCGCCCGCTGCTCCATCTCTGCAGCCTATGCAGAGCCGGTCCCGGTGGGGACGCTCACTCCCGGCACGCGGTGGCAGCGATTCTGACCGCACAAGGATGTAGCGTCCCGGGAGTGCACATCGTCGTCATGGGATGCGGACGGGTCGGATCCACCCTCGCGCATCACCTGCAGCGTCTGAACCACAGCGTTGCCGTCATCGACCAGGACCCGAACGCCTTCCGGCGGCTCGGTGACAACTTCACCGGCCGGACGATCGCCGGGGTCGGCTTCGACCGCGACACCCTGGTGGCCGCCGGCATCGAGAACGCCGACGCCTTCGCGGCCGTCTCCAGCGGCGACAACTCCAACATCATCGCCGCCCGGGTCGCCCGGGAGACCTTCGGCATCGGTCACGTGGTGGCCCGGATCTATGACCCGCTGCGCGCCGAGGTCTACGAGCGGCTCGGCATCCCGACCATCGCCACCGTTCCATGGACGGCCGGCCGGCTGCTCAAGAGCCTGCTCGGCGGCACCATCGACGAGGAGTGGCGCGATCCCACCGGCCAGGTGGTGATGCTGCACGTGGTGCTGGCCGAGGGCTGGATCGGCCGCCGGCTGACCAGCTTCGAGGAGGCCACCGGCTGCCGGGTGGCGCTGATCACCCGGTTCGGCAAGGGCGAGCTGCCGACTCCGGTCACCGTGGTGCAGGCCGGCGACGAGCTGCACGTGTGCGCCACCGACGATCTGGCCGAGAGCATCCGGGACGCCGCGGCGTCCGGACCGGTAGGAGGGCACCACTGATGAGGATCGCGATTGCCGGAGCCGGTGCGGTGGGCCGCTCGATCGCCCGGGAGCTGCTGGCCAACGGGCACCGGGTGATGCTGATCGACAAGGACGCCAAGAAGGTCCGTCCGGAGCGGATCGACGGCGCGGACTGGGTGCAGGCCGACGCCTGCGAGCTGTCCAGCCTGGAGGACGCCAAGCTGGAGGAGTGCGAGGTCGTGATCAGCGCGACCGGCGACGACAAGGTGAACCTGGTCGTCTCGCTGCTGGCCAAGACCGAGTTCTCGGTGCGCCGGGTGGTGGCCCGGATCAACCACCCGGCCAACGAGTGGCTGTTCAACGAGTCCTGGGGAGTCGACGTCGCGGTGTCGACCCCGCGGGTGCTGGCCGCCCTGGTGGAGGAGGCCGTCTCGGTCGGTGACGTGGTCCGGCTGTTCACGCTGCGCGAGGGTCAGGCCAACCTGATCGAGGTCACCCTGCCGGTCGGCGCCCCGTGTGCCGGAGTGCCACTGCGGGAC
>JAVEEO010000009.1 GCA_030840415.1 Pseudonocardiales bacterium
ATCTGGGGCGACCCCGAGCGCTACAAGGACACCTACTGGAGCCGCTTCGAGGGCTGCTACTTCGCCGGTGACGGGGCCAAGATCGACGACGATGGCTACATGTGGCTGCTGGGCCGGGTCGACGACGTGATGAACGTGTCCGGCCACCGGATCTCCACCACCGAGGTCGAGTCGGCGCTGGTGTCGCATCCCTCAGTCGCCGAGGCCGCCGTGGTCGGTGCCACCGATCCGACCACCGGTCAGGCGATCGTCGCGTTCGTGATCCTGCGCGGCTCGGCGGCCGACGGCGGGGCTGACATGGTCAAGGAGCTTCGCAACCACGTCGCCAAGGAGATCGGGGCAATCGCCAAGCCTCGGCAGATCCTGGTGGTCGCCGAGCTGCCCAAGACCCGGTCGGGCAAGATCATGCGCCGGCTGCTGCGCGACGTCGCCGAGAACCGCTCGATCGGCGACGTCACCACCCTGGCGGACTCGACGGTGATGGACCTGATCTCGAAGGGACTGGCCGACAAGGGCGGCAAGGCCGCAGAGGACTGACCCAACTTTCCGGTATGGCTCACGGCCATCATGGGGCCGGTAACATGCAAATCGTGCGCGTCATCCTGCCAGAATGTTTCGATCAGTTCTGGGCTGTCGTTTTACTGGACTACGCCGGTGCGGGGCGACGGTTGCTCTGGTCACCTGCACACCGAACCTGGCTACCCAATCGTGCATACACACCGGGCTTTGTCGAACAGCCTCTCATCGAGTTTGCTCCCCAGCCTTATTCAGAAGACGTTGACGCAGTACCGGAGATAGCGGCGCGATTGGTCCAGCGTCGAGTGTGTTACCGATGTGGCGCGACGAAACTCTTTGACCACTTCATCGCTCCGGACGTGCTCGGTAACGCTTCGATGTATTGCGTTCAACTGCCTGATCCCTCTGTCGTGGCCTCATCTGGAGGTAGCGGCCAGAAGAAGCATTGGGGCACGATGCTCGGGTGCTCGGCCGTTAAGCAGGAATTTTGGATCAATCAATGGGGCACTGAAACGGTTCGCTACGGCAACGCGCTAATCGCAAACGATGTACGTGATTACGACTGGTGCGCCAGATGCACGAGCATGGCTGCAAATATTGCAGGAGGATCCAACGAGCCCGCCTCCGTAGATCAATATGCCACTGCCTACGAGCATGATCTACTGGAAGAACGCGCCAAGAACCGCAGATTACGCGAAGCGCGGTAGTCTGACGAGGCATCATGATGTTTCCTGCCACACTTGAATCATGTCGCAATCAATCGAGCGCCTTCTTCACCGCCGCGCAGACCTATTCTACCTTCCTTGTCCACCTCACGCGTGACGATTCAGACAGCAGCGGACAGGACGCTCGCACGAAGCTACTGAGCATGGCAGCTTCATCGACCATCGAAGCGCGGCGACCGCTTGGTATGGCCGGTCACCTCGACAGCTATCTGATTGATGGAGTTGGCACACAGCGAATGGTCTGCTTCACCGAAACACCCCTGCAACATGTTTAGATGATGACCGAGGACATCCAGAATCGTCAGGTGCGTTTGGCGGCATACGGTCTAGTATTCACTAAAACAACCGCCAGGCGCAAGGGGTGCAAACCGGTCTGGTACCTAGACATCACACCCGGTCACGAGTGGTTGACTAATTCGTCACACGACTTGTCAGCTCAGCCGTCGAGAGAGCTCGAGACGCGTCAACTAACGCAGTCGATGCGATGGTGTCGAGCCAGCAGGGTATTTTGCGTCTAACACCGTTCATTGAGCAGATGGGGCCGATGAATAATGGCAAACGCAAAGAGTTTTGGTGGGAGCGTGAATGGCGTCACCGGAGCCACTTCCACTACTCGGTGCAGGACGTGGTTGCTGTCTTCGCGCCTGCAGACGACGACCAAGCAATTCGAGCTGACCCGGGCAAGCTCACGCCTTTTTGGAATGACCGTCCCGTTCCTGTGCTGGATCCGATCTGGGGACAGGAGCGCATGATTGCGGAGATGTCGGGAATCAGCGCAAATCGGATTGGGCCATTCCCGGAATGAGTGCCGGACTCCTGATTTCTTGAACGAGATCGATGCCAACTCGGTGATCGGCCCGATCACCGACGTCACCAAGGTGTACCTGGTGCTGACTCCGTGCAGGGACCAGGTCCTATCAGCGGTGGGCATCCGGTGAGGACGGCCCGGGCAGCCCGGCCGGTCGCAGCGTCAGGTCGGTGATCACGCCGTCCGCCGGCAGCGACAGCATCAGCTCAATCGCCCCGGCCACCGTCTCGGGCCGCAGGTAGTCCGACTCCCGGTACTCCCCCGACTCGGCCGCCCGCACCTCGCGCTGCATGGTGGTAGCGGTGCGTCCGGGATAGATCGTGCAGACCCGCACCCCCGGCTCCTCCTGGCGCAGGCCGTCGGCATAGGCGCGCAACGCGAACTTCGACGCTCCGTAGGAGGTCAGCGGCGACCGGGCGTTCAACCCGGACCCCGAGTTGACCAGCACCACGGTGCCCCTCGCCGCCCGCAACGCCGGCAACAGCAACCGGGTCAACTCCGCCACCGCGATGACGTTGACGCCGAACTGCGTCGCGAAGTCGTCCGGCGACGACTCGGACAGCGTGCCCGGCCGCACGATGCCGGCGCAGTGCACCACCCCGTCCAGCTCGGCAAGGCCGGCCAGCCACGGAGCGAGCGCCGCCGCCAGCGAGTCCGGTCGCGACAGGTCGGCCGCCGGCAGCCCGGCGAAACCCAGTCCGGCCAGGTCAGCGCCCGAGCCGGGACGGACCAGGCCGTGGACCCGGTGCCCGGCACCGAGCAATCGCTCGGACAGCGTCCGGCCGATGCCGCGGGAGACTCCGGTGATCAGGTAGCTCGGCACAGCTGCCGACTCTAGCGAGCGGCGCCGGTGTGCGTCCGCGATGAAGAAGCGGCGACCCGGACGCGCGGTAGGGTCTGTCGTGGATTGACATCAGAAGGCGTCGATCCGGACCACAAGGCCTACACCAGAGGGCCACATCGGAATGCGCACCACCGCTTGGAAGAGAAGGGACATCGGCGGGTGACCGTTAACCACACCGCGACGCAGGCGCCCGGGCAGCCGTCCATCGGGACCCTGGTCGCCGACGCATCGTCCAGCTTCAGCACCCTGCTGCACGGCGAGATCGAGCTGGCCAAGCTCGAGATCAAGTCCTCGGTCAAGAACGCCGGAACCGGTGCGGGGATGTTCGCCGCGGCCGCCGTGCTGGTGGTGTTCTCGCTGATCTTCGGCCTGATCGCGCTGGCCGAGGGTCTGGTGGCGCTGCACCTGTGGCGCTGGGTCGCCTACCTGATCGTGTTCGCGCTGCTGATCCTGCTGGCCGGCCTGTTCGGCTTCCTGGGCCTGCGCAAGGTCAAGCGGGTCAAGGCACCGCAGCAGACGATCGACACCACCAAGAGCACCGTGACGGCGCTGCGCCAGGCCACCTCGCACCAGCCCAGCCACCGCGCCTAGCCCCGGAAGCCAGCCGCTGAGCAGCCAGTGACCAGACCCGACGAGTCCGTCGTCCTGATCGACGGGCCGTGGACGCACCGGATGGTCCGGGCCAACGGCATCGCGCTGCACGTCACCGAGGCCGGCACCGGACCGCTGGTGCTGCTGCTGCACGGGATGCCGACGTTCTGGTGGACCTGGTCCCGGCAGCTGATCGACCTGGCCGACGCCGGCTACCGCGCGGTCGCGGTGGACCTGCGCGGCTACGGCGCCTCGGACAAGCCGCCGCGCGGCTACGACGCCACCACCATGGCCGCCGACATCGCCCAGCTGGTGACCGCGCTGGGCGAGCAGGACGCGGTGCTGGTCGGCAACGACGTGGGCGGCCTGCTGGCCTGGACGGTGGCCGCCCAGCATCCCCAGGTGGTACGCCGGATCGCGGTGCTCGGCGCCGCCCACCCGCTGCGGCTGCGCCAGGCGGTGCTGTCGGACAAGGCACAGCGGCATGCCTCGGCGTACGCGCTCAAGACCTTCCAGATCCCCCGCCGCGGCGAGCGGCTGCTGACCGAGGACCCGTCCTACCTGCTGCAGCTGTTCGACAGCTGGTCCGGTCCGCGGTGGCGGGACAGCCCCAGCTACGCCACCGCCACCGGCCGCTACGCCGAGGCGATGCGGATCCACCCGGTGGCGCACTGCTCGCTGGAGTTCTTCCGCTGGGCGGTCCGGTCCCTGCCGCGCCCGGACGGCCGCGCCTATGCCCGGTCGATGCAGCGCCCGATCGGCAAGCCGGTCCTGCAGCTGCACGGTGACCTGGACCGGTGCGTGCTCCCCAGCACCGCGCAGGGCTCCTCGCGGCACGTCTCGGCCGACTACGAGTGGCGGTTGCTGGCCGGCGTGGGCCACTTCCCGCAGCACGAGCGTCCCGAGCAGGTCTCGGACGAGCTGATCCGCTGGGCCAAGCTGGGTTAGGACGGACTCAGCTGCAGGCGCCGGTGCCGACCGACCGGGTGGCGGTCCGGCCGCTGCGGGCGGCTGCGGACACCTCGTCGGCGGTGAGCACGAACGCGGTGTCGGCGGAGTCCAGCGCGGAGGCGAACACGATGCCCAGGATGCTGCCGTCGGTGGCGATCAGCGGGCCACCGGAGTTGCCCACCCGGACCACCGACCTGATCGTGTAGATGTCGCGGTCCAGGGAGACCTCGCCGTAGATGTCGCGGCCGGCGATCCGTTCCCGGTCCCGCACCCGGGCCGGCCGAACGTCGAACGGGCCGTCCTCGGGGTAGCCGAGCACGATGGCGTCCTGGCCGGACCGGGCCGCGATCGCCGACAGCGGCAACGGCTTCTGCTTCAGCCCCGGCACCCACAGCACCGCGATGTCGCGTCCGGGATCGAAGACCACCACGTGCGCGGTCAGCCGCCCGCCGCCGGTCTCGACCTGGACCTGGCCGGCACCGGCCACCACGTGGGCGTTGGTCAGCACCCGTTCGGGGGCATAGACCACGCTGGAGCCCTCGATCCCCCGGTCACACGACAGCGCCACCGCGCGCACCTTGAGCACCGACGGCCGGGCCTGGGCGACCGCGCCCGAGCGCAGCAACCCCGGGTCGGCCGGCGGCACGTCGACGATCCGGGTGGGCTGCAGGGCACCGAAGACCTGCGGGAAGCCGCTGCGATCTACGAACCGGCGCAGCGAGCTGTAGAGGTTGCGGATGTTGTCGGGCAGCGTGTCGTCCACCGCCCGGATGGTGACCGAGCGCCGGACCTGGTCCGACAGGGCCGGAAACGGCGCGAACGCCAGCGGCAGCGCCACCATCCAGGCGACCAGCAGCACCGCCAGCACCGAGAACAGCGCCCCGACCACCCGGTCCAGCTGGCGGGCCGGATGCCAGGTCACCTTGGAGCGCAGCCGGCCGGCCACCCAGACCGCGAGCAGCTGGCCGAGCAGCGCGAAGAACAGCACGCACACGATCGCCACCGGCACCTGGGCGGCGCCGTTGGCCAGCGCCCGGCCCAGTGGCTTGGCCAGCTGGGCACCGGCCGCGGCACCGCCGAAGAAGCCGGCGAAGGACAGCCCGCCCAGCAGCGCCCCGTTGCGGAAACCGCCCACGGCGTAGCACAGCATCGCCACCAGCAGGATCAGGTCGAGCAGGTCAGGCTTCACCGCCGGGAGCCGACCTCCTCAGTTCGGTAGCACCACGAGGGTGCCCGTCTGGCCCTGTTTGACGTGGATGGTGCAGACGAACTTATACGTCCCCGGCGCCGGGGCGGTGAACTGCACCGACTTGGTCTGGCCCGCGGAGACCAGCGGGACGTAGTCGGCGGGAAAGTTCAGCAGCGACCAGTCGTGCGGGGCTCCGGTACCGACATGCTTGAGGGTGATCCGGACCTTGCCCGGGTGCACGGTGATGCTCGACGGCGAGAACCGGTAGTGCTGGTCGGTGCTGATCACCACGTCCTGCACGCCGGTGGTCGCGGCGACCGTGGTCGAGCCGGCGTGCGGCTCCCGGTTGATGGCCGACTCGGTCTGGCAGCCGGCCAGCGCCAGCAACCCGGCCACCACCGGGACGACCAGCAGCGGCCGGCGGGTGGCCAGCGGCCGGGATGTCAGCACAGCAGCGACCGTACCCGGCGTCGCTGTGCGACCCCTGACGGGACCTCGCCGCTCAGTCCGGCAGCGGCCGGGACACCTGCCGGTCCCAGGGCTGCTCCCAGCCGGCCAGCCGCAGCAGCCGGTCCAGCAGGCCGGCGGTGAACCCCCAGACGAACAGGCCGTCGGCGGCGAAGCCCGGCCCCGCGAAGCCGGACGGGTGCCGCACCGTGAACCGGTTGGCCGGCCGGACCAGCTCGCTCAGCGGCACCCGGTGCACGCCGGCCACCTCGGCCTCGTCGACGACCCCGACCGGGTGCGGGCTGCGCCAGTACCCGAGCACCGGCGTCACCACGAAGCCCGACGGCGGCAGGAACAACGCCGGCAGCTCGGCCAGCACGTCGACGGACTCGGCCCGCAGCCCGACCTCCTCGGTCGCCTCGCGCAGCGCGGTGGCGGTGGCCGAGACGTCCTGCGGATCGGTGGCCCCGCCGGGAAAGGCGACCTGGCCGGCATGGCTGCGCATGGTGGCCGACCGCTGGATCAGCAGCACGTCGGCACTGTCAGGACCGCCGGCGGCATCCGGCGCGGCGAACAGGATCAGCACCGCCGAGTGCCGGCCGCTGCCGTCGGCCGGCGGGGTGAACCGGGACAGCTCGTCCGCCTGCACCGAATCGACCGCCCGCAGCAACGGGTGCAGCCAGGACGGCGCGACCGCATCGTCCGTTGCCCGGCCGGGATGGCGGCTGGGATTCACCCGGCCAGCTCGGGATCCAGCTGCGACGGGCTCTTGACCAGCTTGGCGGCCACCACCGGGTCCATCTCGCCGATGCCGTGGGACGGACAGAGCTTGGCCAGCGGGCAGACCCCGCACGCCGGACGGCGGGCGTGGCACATCCGGCGGCCGTGCCAGATCACCCGGTGCGACAGGATGGTCCACTCCTTGCGGGGGATCAGCGCCGCGACGTCCTGCTCCACCTTGACCGGATCGGTGTTGGTGGTCCAGCCCCAGCGGGTGGCCAGCCGGCCGAAATGGGTGTCGATCGTCAGGCCCGGCACGTCGAAGGCGTTGCCGAGCACCACGTTGGCGGTCTTGCGTCCGAAGCCGGGCAGCGTGACCAGCTCGGCCAGCGTGTTCGGCACCTCGCCGTCGAAGCGTTCGACCAGCTGCTGGCCGAGCTTCATCAGGCTGTTCGCCTTGGCCCGGAAGAACCCGGTGGCGTGGATCAGGTCCTCCAGCTCCTCCCGGTTCGCTCCGGCGTAGGCGGCCGCGGTCGGGTACTTGGCGAACAGCGCCGGCGTCACCTCGTTGACCTTCTTGTCGGTGCACTGGGCCGACAGGATGGTGGCCACCGACAGTTCCAGCGGATTGCTGAAGTCCAGCTCGCAATGCGCGTTCGGATACAGCACGGCCAGCTCCTTGTTGATCCGGCGGGCCCGCCGGGTCAGCGCGAGCGGAGATTCCAGTCGATCGGCAGCAGCCGTAGTAGTTCCCACACCCGCTAGCTTATTGGGGCACAATGACGGCACGATGATCGGATTTCTGGTGTTGCTGTTTCCGGTGCTGCTGCTGGTCTTCATGTTGGTCATGGAGCGCATCGAGGAGCCCCTGACCCGGGTCGCCCTGGAGCGCGAGGTCGAGGACTTCCTGGAGAACGCCTCCCGCGATGAGCTCAACACCCTCGTGGTGGAGGGCTCCGAGTCCGCGATGGCCCGGTTCCGGTCCCGGCTGCGGCTGCGCGGCCGGCGCGCTCCGCGCCAGTAGCAACCCAGCACCCCGATCTCGGCCCGGGTCGCGGGTCGCCGGTGGCTGACCGGCGCTACCCCCTACAATCCGGCAAGACGTACGCGCGCGGGCGCGCAGCGAAGAAGAGGGAGCTGGCGTGGACGAGGTGCTCCGCAGGGCCGGATTGTTCCAGGGCGTCGATCCGGCGGATGTCGAGGCGCTGGGCAGCCAGTTCGAGATCTTCGACGCGCCCCGCGGCACCACCCTGTTCAACGAGGGCGAAGCCGGCGACAGCCTCTACATCGTGCTGTCGGGCAAGGTGAAACTGGGCCGCAAGTCCTCCGACGGGCGCGAGAACCTGGTGGCCGTGATGGGCCCGGCCGACCAGTTCGGCGAGCTGTCGCTGTTCGACCCCGGGCCACGCACCGCCACCGCGGTGGTGGTCACCGACGCCCGGGTGGCCCGGCTGCCCAAGGCCGCGCTGACCGACTGGATCACCGAGCGGCCCCAGATCGCCCTGCAGCTGCTGCGGGTGGTGGCGCGCCGGCTGCGCCGGACCAACACCATGCTCGCCGACCTGATCTTCGTCGACGTCCCGGGCCGGGTCGCCAAGCAGTTGCTGCAACTGGCGCAGCGCTTCGGCTCGGTGGACGGCGGCCAGTTGCGGGTCACCCACGACCTCACCCAGGAGGAGCTGGCCCAACTGGTCGGCGCCTCCCGGGAGACGGTGAACAAGGCGCTCGCCGACTTCGCCCAGCGCGGCTGGCTACGACTGGAGGGCAAGAGCGTGGTCATCCTGGACCGCGAGCGGCTGGCCCGCCGCGCCCGCTGACAACGCAGCCGGACCCGACAGCGCTGCGTTCAACGTTTTGCCGATCTTGAGGGATTTCGGTCGTTCAGGCGACCGAAATCCCTCAAGATCGCGCGAAGGTAACGGGCGGATAAGAGAAGCCGGTCAGGCGCCGGCCGACCGCAAGTACGCCAGCTGCGCCCGGACGGACAGCTCGGCCGCCGGCCACAGTGCCTGATCGACGTCGGCATAGACCCGGCGCACCACGTCGTGCGGGCTGAGCTGCAGGCCGCCCTCGGCCAGCGCGTCGCGCACCTGGCCCAGCCGTTGCTCGCGATGCGCGAGGTAGCCGCGGGCCGCGGCTCCGGCATCGGGCAGTTCCGGCCCGTGCCCCGGCAGCACGCTCACGCCGTCCAGGATGGCCAGCCGGTGCAGCGAGTCCAGGTAGTCCCCCAGCACTCCGTCCGGATGGGCCACCACCGTGCTGCCGCGGCCGAGGATGGTGTCGCCGGTGAGCACGGCGGTAGCGGTTCCGGCATCGCCGGACAGCACGAATGACAGCGAGTCAGCGGTATGTCCGGGGGTGGCCCAGACCTCGACGGTGATGCCCGCGCCGTCCAGGACGGTCCCCTCGACCAGTCCCTGGCCGCCATAGCGATGCGCCGGGTCCAATGCCAGCACCGGCGCACCAGTCAGCTCGTGCAAACGGTGCGCGCCGTCGCTGTGATCGGCATGGCCGTGGGTCAACAGGATCAGCGGCACCGCGCCGGCCGCAGCAACCACCGCCCGC
>JAVEEO010000027.1 GCA_030840415.1 Pseudonocardiales bacterium
CGCCTGGTCAACCGATGCTGCCAGGTCAACCGGCGACGGCAGCACGGCCGGCGCCTCCAGCACGGGTGTCTCGGTCATGCCGGCAACACTAGGCGGGGGTACCGACAGAATCTCCGAACCGGCCCGCGCGTCGGATGCGCCATAGCCCGTGCCGGCGCCGGTCAGCTCCATCACAGCCAGCGCAGGTGCTTGATCGGCCAGCTGACCGCCACCGAGCGTCCCACGATGGAGGAACCGGGGATCACCCCGAACACCCGGGAGTCCAGCGAGTCGCAGCGGTTGTCGCCCATCACGAAGTACTTGCCGGTCGGCACCCGGACGGCGGCGAAGTCCGCGGTACCTCCGCAGGCCGGGTTGACATACGGCTCGGGAAGCGCCTTGGCCCCGACGAACACCCGGCCGTCGTGCCCGCTGATGGTCTCGCCGGGTAGTCCGATCACCCGCTTGATCAGCTGCGCGTCCTCCGGCGGGGCCAGCGGCGGCCGGTTGAAGACCACCACGTCCGAGCGGGCGACGGAACCGAACCGGTAGGACAGCTTGTCGACCACCACCAGATCCGGCTCGCAGTGCTGGCAGCCGTGCAGGGTCGGTTCCATCGAGGCCGACGGAATGTAGTACGAGGCGACCACGAACATCCGCAAGACCACCACCGTGACCACGACCGCGAGGACGAACCCGAGCGCGTGCACCAGCCGGCTGGCACGCCGGGTCCGTCGCTGCGTGCCCGACCGGCGGGCGGTGTCCTCCGGGGCCGCCGGGCCGGGGACGGTTTCAGGTACGGCAGTTTCAGGCACGGAAGTTTCAGGCACGGAAGTTTCAGGCCCGGCCGCTTCAGGCCCGGCAGCTTCGGAAGCAGCGGACCCGGGTGCCTCGACAGCCGGCGCGTCGGCGGCTGGCAATCCGGCAGCCGGCGGCTCGGAAGCCGACCGAGCCTTGGCCGCGCGCCGCTCGGCGACCCGGGCCTGGATGCGGGCGTGCAGGTCAGCCTCGGGACCCTCGTCCGCCGGCCGTGCGCGTGCTGCCACAGTCGCACAGGCTAAACCGTCCGGGTGTGTGTCACCGGTGGCCGGTAGCCTCCGGGGCCGCGTCGAGTGCGTAGATGGGGCAGGCGGGTGGCGCCGGCCTCGTAGGATCAGGGCGTGAGCAGCCCGCGGTCCGAGCCGGACCGGAGTCCCCAGGCCGGTGGCTGGCTGCTCCGGATCGGCTCCGTGCTCGGCGTGCCGATCTTCCTGACGCCGAGCTGGTTGCTGGTGGCCGGCTTCATCACCATCAGCTACGCCGGTTTCCTGCGCGAGCAGATCCCGGGCGCCTCGCATGCCGGCTCCTACGTCCTCAGCCTGGTGTTCGCGGTCGCGCTCGCGGCATCGGTGCTGCTGCACGAGGTGGGTCACACGGTGGTCAGCCGGGTGGTCGGGCTGCCGGTCCGCCGGATCGTGGTGTTCCTGCTCGGCGGGGTATCCGAGATCGAGGGGGAGGCCAGCAGGCCGCGGGACGAGTTCGCGATCGCGGCGGCCGGCCCGCTGGTGTCGCTGGCCCTGGCCGGTGGCTGCCGGGTGGTCAGCGTGCTGCCGCCGGAGGAGTCCGCCGTCGCGGTGCTGCTCCTGCTGCTGGCCTGGAGCAACCTGGTGATCGCGATTTTCAATGTGCTGCCCGGCCTGCCGCTGGACGGCGGCCGGTTGATGCAGGCGCTGATCTGGATGATGGGTAGCTCCCGGCTGACCGCCGTCCGGGTCGCGGCCTGGTCCGGTCGAGGCCTGGCGGTGCTGCTGGGCCTGGCCGTGCTGTTCAGCAACGCCATCCTCGGCGGCAACTCGACGGCCGACTTCGCCACCGTCGGATCGACCGCGATGGGGTTCGCGGTGGCGGCGTTCCTGTGGTTCGGGGCCAGCCACACGCTGCGGATGGCAGAGCTCAGCGCGCGGGCGGCCCAGCTGCGGCTCGGCCAGCTGCTGCGTGCCTCGCTGTACCTGCCCTCGGCCACCCCGGTGTCCGAGGCGG
Organism: Pseudonocardiales bacterium; assembly: GCA_030840415.1. GTDB lineage: Bacteria > Actinomycetota > Actinomycetes > Mycobacteriales > Jatrophihabitantaceae > Jatrophihabitans_A. The sequence goes on from JAVEEO010000027.1 coordinate 1,999, forward strand.
TCCGCCAGACTGCGGCGACCGGCGCCGGCGGCATCGTGGTGATCGACGGGCAGGGCCGCACCAGGGCTCTGGTGGACGAGGCACGGATCGGGCAGCTGCCGGCCGACCGCCGGCCCTGGACCCCGCTGTCACAGGTCGCGCGCGAACTCGAACCGGGGCTGATCCTGGCCGAGGACACCTCCGGCGAAGAGCTCATCGAGACGCTGCGCCGGCACCCGGCGTCGGAGTACCTGGTGGTGGGCCAGGACGGGGTGGCGCGGGGCGTGGTCGCGGCGGTGGATCTGGCTCGCGCGCTCAAGCTGCCCAGGCCCCGACCGGGACGGCATCACCTGAACTAATACCCCGGCCTATCGGCTAACTATCAACTTTTACTTGAGACTTTCGACCAGATTGGTTACTCCCTCCGTGCCCGATGTGAACCTCGATGAAACGCCCGGATCAGACCCGATCGACGACGGCACCCGCTTCCGGGTCGGCGACCGGGTGCAGCTGAGCGACCCCAAGGGACGGCTGCACACCGTGACGCTGGAGGCCGGCAAGCAGTTCCACACCCATCGGGGTGCCATCGCGCACGACCACCTGATCGGCCTGCCGGAGGGCTCGGTGGTGCACTCCACCGCCGGCACCGGCTACCTGGCACTGCGGCCGCTGCTGACCGACTACGTGCTGTCGATGCCGCGCGGCGCCGCGGTGATCTACCCCAAGGACGCCGCCCAGATCGTCGCCCAGGGCGACATCCATCCCGGGGCCCGGGTGCTGGAGGCCGGTGCCGGCTCCGGGGCGCTGACCTGTTCGCTGCTGCGGTCGGTCGGGCCGGCCGGTTCGGTTATCTCCTACGAGCGCCGGGCCGACCACCTCGAACACGCCCGGCGCAACGTGGACGCGTTCTTCGGCGAGGCCCCCGCCAACTGGCAGTTGCGGCTGGCCGACGTCGCCGAGCACCCGGCGGCCGAGGTGGTCGACCGGGTGATCCTGGACATGCTGGCGCCCTGGGACGTGCTGGCCGCGGTGGGCCGGGCGCTGCGGCCCGGCGGGGTGCTGGTGGGCTACGTGGCCACCACCACCCAGCTGTCCCGGCTGGTCGAAGCGCTACGTGACGAGGGCGGCTGGACCGAGCCGCACGCCTGGGAATGCCTGGTGCGCAACTGGCACGTGCTGGGCCTGGCGGTCCGTCCCGACCACCGGATGCAGGGGCACACGGCCTTCCTGGTCACCGCCCGCCGGCTGGCTCCCGGGGTGGTGGCACCGACCCGGCAGCGCCGGCCGGCCAAGGCCGTCGAGCTCGAGGTGGCGTTCGGCCTGGTGGTCGATCCGGCCGACTCCCAGCCCGGCGGCGACCAGCAGCCGCTCCGGCCGCCGCTGCCCTGACCGTGCTGTCCGGACAGCTGTGCTTTCCCGTGGCCGAACCTGGCACCGTCAGGCCCGCCCGGCGATCTTCATCGATATCGACGGCCAGGACGACCGAAACCGATGAAGATCGCCAACCGCGCGAGTCTCAGGCGTCCGGGCCGGCCACCGGCACCCCGTCGCGGGTCCGGGCCACGTGGATGCAGTTGCCTGGGCACTCCTTGGCCGAGTCCAGCACGTCCAGGCGCAGGTTGGCCGGCACCTCGACCCGAGCGCCGTCGCTCTGCTTGAGCTCGCCCTCGGCGTCCTTGACGTAGGCCAGGCCGTCGACGTCGAACTCGAAGACCTCGGGGGCGTACTGCACGCACAGACCGTCACCGGTGCACAGCTGCTGGTCGATCCATACCTCGAGCGGCTCGGGCCGAGTGGCGCCTGCCCCCGCGCCCGCCCCTGACACTGCCCCTGTCACCGCATCGCCCCTTATCGCCGCACCTTCGCCGCCGCCACCTCCGGATTGCTCCGGTTGGCGCGGCGTAATGGATGTGTAACCACACTTGAGAGTAGTTGCCTCGCGATTTCACCTCGCGTGTGTAGGGTGAAAATCGTGCAGGGCCCCCACTGCCCGGTGGGAGAAGTCGAAAGGGTAGCCAGATGGCGGAAGAGTTCGGCAACGATCGAGGCTCAGGCGCGCCGGATGCGGCGGAACTCGCCTACGAGATCCAGATCCTGCGTGCCCGGATCGCCGAATCCCCTCGTCAGATCCGTGCGTTGGAGGACCGGCTGGTCGAAACCCAGGCCCGGGTCGCCTCGCTGACCGACCGGAACGAGCGGCTGGCGGACACGCTGCGTGACGCTCGCGACCAGCTCGTCACCCTCAAGGAGGAGATCGACCGACTGGCGCAGCCGCCGTCCGGGTACGGGGTCTTCCTCGAGGCGGTGGACGAGCACAGCGTCGACATCTTCACCGGCGGCCGCAAGCTGCGGGTCGCGGTCTCGCCCGAGGTCGGCATCGACACCCTCGAGCACGGCCAGGAGGTCATGCTCAACGAGGCCATGAACATCGTCCAGGCGCGCGGCCACGAGCGGGCCGGCGAGGTGGTGATGCTCAAGGAGATCCTCGAGGGCGGCGACCGGGCCCTGGTGATCGGGCACACCGACGAGGAGCGGATCGTCCACATCGCCGACGTGCTGCGGGGCTCGCCGCTGCGGGTGGGGGACTCGCTGCTGCTGGAGCCGCGCTCGTCCTACGTCTACGAGCGGATCCCCAAGAGCGAGGTCGAGGAGCTGGTCCTCGAAGAGGTTCCCGACATCGACTACACCGACATCGGTGGTCTGGGCAAGCAGATCGAGCAGATCCGCGACGCGGTGGAGCTGCCGTTCCTGCACGCCGACCTGTTCCGCGAGCACCAGCTGCGCCCGCCGAAGGGCATCCTGCTCTACGGCCCGCCCGGCTGTGGCAAGACCCTGATCGCCAAGGCGGTGGCGAACTCGCTGGCCAAGCAGGTCGCCCGGGTGCGTGGCGATTCGGAGAAGGGCCGCTCGTTCTTCCTCAACATCAAGGGCCCGGAGCTGCTGAACAAGTACGTCGGCGAGACCGAGCGCCACATCCGGCTGGTGTTCCAGCGGGCCCGGGAGAAGGCCAGCGAGGGCACTCCGGTGATCGTGTTCTTCGACGAGATGGACTCGATCTTCCGCACCCGCGGCTCCGGGGTGTCCTCCGACGTCGAGAACACCATCGTGCCGCAGCTGCTGAGCGAGATCGACGGCGTCGAGGGCCTGGAGAACGTGATCGTGATCGGCGCGTCCAACCGCGAGGACATGATCGACCCGGCGATCCTGCGGCCGGGCCGGCTGGACGTCAAGATCAAGATCGAGCGACCGGACGCCGAGGCGGCCCGCGACATCTTCGCCAAGTACATCCTGCCCAGCCTGCCGATCCACGCCGACGATCTCGCCGAGCACGGCGGGTCGGCCGAGGCGACCGTCACGGCGATGATCCAGCACACCGTGGAGCGGATGTACACCGAGAGCGAGGAGAACCGCTTCCTCGAGGTGACCTACGCCAACGGCGACAAGGAGACGCTGTACTTCAAGGACTTCAACTCCGGCGCGATGATCCAGAACATCGTCGACCGGGGCAAGAAGATGGCGATCAAGGACCTGCTGACCACCGGCCAGCGCGGCCTGCGGATGCAGCACCTGCACGCCGCCTGCATCGACGAGTTCCGCGAGAACGAGGACCTGCCCAACACCACCAACCCCGACGACTGGGCACGAATCTCGGGCAAGAAGGGCGAGCGGATCGTCTACATCCGGACCCTGATCTCCGGCGCCAAGGGCAGCGAGTCCGGCCGCGCGATCGACACCATCTCCAACACCGGCCAGTACCTGTAGGGATATCTCGGTTGAGCCGCCCGGCATCGGCTCCCTTGCCGCCAGAGACGAGGGTGCGGATGTAGACGATTCGCTCGCCCTTCTTGCCCGAGATCCGCGCCC
>JAVEEO010000052.1 GCA_030840415.1 Pseudonocardiales bacterium
TCGGGTCACCGGCCCACTGCCACAGCACGGTCCGCAGCTTGTTGTTTGTGGCGAAGCTCACGCCATGGTCCACGCCGTAGACATGCGGCTCGGACTCCTGCCGCGCAACCGGTAGCAGGTGCGAGACCTTGCGGTCGGAGTTGTTGACCACCGCGTCCAGCAGCGCCATCCGTTGCAGGGCCGGCAGTTCGCCGGAGTTGATCGCCCCGACGATGTCGAAGGATTCGTCGTGCGCGATCCACAACTGCACCATGCCGGTGCCCAGCGGCCCCTCGCGCAATACCGTCGGCGGCACCGGCTCCCAGCCGGTCGCCGCGGCCACCAGGTAGGTCGCGACCTCCCGTTCGGCCAGCGTGCCGTCCGGGAAGTCCCACAGCGGGCGCTCCCCCGTCACCGGCTTGTACACGCAGGCCGCCGCCACACCGGCCAGTTCCACGCCGCAGTACAGGGTGGCGTTGGAGGCCGTGGTGATCCGCCCCTGGATCGTGATCTCGCCTCGTTCGAGCAGTTCCAGAGCGTCGAGCACCGGCATGGCCACCGGCGGGGTGAGCTCAGTCACCCGATCCCAGCCGGACCTGCCGCCGGTAGCCGTTGCTGCGCGGGCAGACGTGGCCGGCCGGATCCAGCGGGTCGTTGCACAGCGGGCACGGCGGGCGGCCGGCCGCGATCACCCGGCGGGCTCGCTCGACGAAGTCCACCGCGGCCTGGTGTGCCAGTCGCACCCGCAGCGCGTCCGGGCCGTCCTCGAGGTCTTCGAGCAGGCTTGCCTCGGCCTCTTCGGGCGAGTCGGCCGGCGCCTGCGCCTCGACGACGATCAGCCCGGAGTCGGAGTCGTAGGCCAGTCCCATCGCCGCTACCCGGAACTCCTCGTCGATCGGGTTCTCCAGCGGTGCGGTGTCCGGCGAGACCGCCTCGGGCACCTCGAAACCGCTGCGGGTGGCCACCTCGTCGAGCAGTTGTTCCATCCGTTCGGCGAGCACCAGCACCTGGGACTTCTCCAGTGCCACGCTGACGATCCGGCTGTCGTCGGCGGCCTGCAGGTAGAACACCCGTTCGCCGGGTTGGCCGACGGTGCCGACGACGAAGCGTCGCGGCTGGTCGAAGAAGAAGAACTGACGGCTCATCCCTGCCAGCCTAGACGGCGCCGGCCCCGGCGCCACCGCCGACGGTCGCATCCGAGGACGCCGGCCGCTTGCGCCGGCCGGCACTGCCCTTGCGCGGCGGTGGCGGCACGAACCGGCTCAGATCGCCGGTGGTGTCGTTGGTGCCGAGCACGAACGGCCGGCCCGCGGTGTAGCGGATCGCCGACACCGAGCAGGGGTCCACCACCAGCCGCTGGAACAGGTCCAGGTGCAGACCCAGCGCGTCGGCCAGGATCGCCTTGATCACGTCACCGTGGCTGCACGCGACCCAGAGCGCGTCCGGGCCGGCCGCAGCGGCGAGTTCGGCATCCACCCCACGCACCGCGCGGACCGCCCGCTCGGCCATCGCGGCCATCGACTCGCCACCGGGAAAGGTCACCCCGGACGGGTGTGCCTGCACCACCGGCCACAGCGGGTCCTTGGTCAGCGACGCGATGGTGCGGCCGGTCCAGTCGCCGTAGTCGCATTCCAGCAGTCGACGGTCGGTGCGCTGGGGCACCGTCCGGCCGGCGGCTCGTTGCGCCCGGGTGACCGCCCGGGCGGTCTCGGCGCAGCGTTCCAGCGGGCTGGTGCGCACCGCGATCAGCGGCAGCACCGCCAGCCGGTCGGCGACCGCGGCCGCCTGGGCCTGGCCGCGCTCGTCGAGGTGCACCGCCGGCGTCCGGCCGGCCAGCACCGGACCGGTCATCGCGGTCAGTCCGTGCCTCAGCAGCAGCACAGTGGGCACGTCAGGTTCTCCTAGGTCGCCGAGACGGCGCCGCCGGCCAGCAGCGCGAGCAGCAGCACGCCCAACGCCACCCGGTAGCCGATGAACAGGAAGGTCGAGTGCCGGGAGACGTAGCGCAGCAGCCAGGCGATCGAGGCCAGCCCGACCGCGAACGAGATCACCGTGGCGACCACGGTGATGCCCATCCCGGGCGCCCCCGGCCCACCGATGTCCTTGGCCTCGAACAGCCCGGAGGCGACCACCGCGGGCACCGACAGCAGGAACGAGAACCGGGCGGCGGTCACCCGGTCCAGGCCGCGGAACAGCCCGGCGGTGATCGTCGAGCCGGACCGCGACACCCCCGGGATCAGGGCCAGCGACTGGGCCGCGCCGACCCACAGGGCATCGCCGGTGGTGATGTCCTCCTCCGACCGGCTGCGGGTGCCGCGGCGCTCGGCCACCCCCAGCACCAGGGCCAGCACGATCAGCGCGCTGGCGATCAGCCACAGGTTGCGGGCGCCGGTGGTGATCTGGTGCTTGAACAGCAGCCCCAGCACTCCGACCGGGATGGTGGCCAGGATCAGGTACCAACCCATCCGGTACTCCAGGCTGCCGCGCACCCGGCTGTCCACCAGCCCGCGCAGCCAGGCCACCGCGACGTGCAGCAGCTCCCGCCAGAAGAACAGCACCACCGCGGCCATCGTGCCGAGCTGGATGACGGCGGTAAAGGCGGTGAAGCCGGGCTGGCTGAGGTCCGGGTTCATCCAGGCCTGCAGGATCCGCAGGTGCGCGGTGGACGAGATCGGCAGGAACTCCGTCAGTCCCTGCACCACCCCGTAGGCCACCGCCTGCAGGACGGAGATGTCGGCGCTCATCGAGTGCCCCGGCTAGCGGTGACGAGCCGGCTCATGACGCCACTCCGGACGCGCGCAACGCCTCGGCGGCGGTGCGCAGGCTGGCCAGCCGGTCCTCCAGGGTGGCGCCGTAGGGCATCACGTTCAGCGAGGTGACGCCGGCCGCGGCGTAGTCGGCCATCCGCCGGGCGATCCGCTCCGGCGAGCCGAGCAGCGAGGTGGCGTCGATGAACTCGAACGGCACGGCCGCGGCCGCGGCCTGGTAGTCCCGGGCGAGGTAGCGGTCCTGGATTTCGGCCGCCTCGTCCGGATAGCCCATCCGGACCGCCAGCTGGTTGTAGAAGTTGACCTCGCGGCTGCCCATGCCGCCGATGTAGAGCGCGGCGTAGCCCCGGATCGGTTCGGCCAGCGCGGCCAGGTCCTCGGGCGAATCCCCCGCCGGCCCGATCAGCAGCGGGGCGCTGGCCACCACGTCGAAGCCGTCCATGCTCTTGCCGACCCTGGCGCGGCCGGCCTCGATCCGGGCCAGCTGCTCTGCGGCGAAGTCGGTGGAGAAGAAGATCGATAGCCAGCCATCGGCGATCTCGCCGGTCAGTTCGAGGTTCTTCGGCCCGACCGAGGCCAGGTAGATCGGGATGTGCTCGCGCACCGGATGCACGGTCAGCTGCAGTGCCTTGCCCGGGCCGTCGGGCAGCGGCAGCGTGTAGTGCTGCCCCTCGTAGCGCACCCGCTTGCGCGACAGCGCCAGGTTGACGATGTCGACGTACTCCCGGGTGCGGGCCAGCGGCTGGGCGAACCGGATGCCGTGCCAGCCCTCGGACACCTGCGGGCCCGAGACTCCCAGGCCCAGCCGGAACCGGCCGCCGGACAGGGTGTCCAGGGTGGCCGCGGTCATCGCCGCCATCGCCGGGCTGCGGGCCGGGATCTGCAGGATGGAGCTGCCCAGGCCGATCTGCTCGGTCTGCGCGCCCACCCAGGCCAGCACCGTGGGCGCGTCCGAACCGTAGGCCTCGGCCGCCCAGGCGCAGGAGTATCCGAGCACGTCGGCCTCCCGGGCCAGCGCCAGGTTGTCGGCATCGTTGCCCATACCCCAGTAGCCCAGGTTCAGTCCGAGTTTCACGCCGGTCACCATACCGACGCCGCTCGCCCCGCCTACCCGCCGGTAGGGCTGGCCGGCCGCGCGGTGCACCCGCCGTTCCAGCGGTGCGCATCCCGGCCGGCTCGA
>JAVEEO010000058.1 GCA_030840415.1 Pseudonocardiales bacterium
CGCAGACCCCATGGACCAGGAGGACGAGATAGAGCGGGTCGAGTACCTCGGCCCCGAGGGAGACTGGCGCTGGGCCGGTCCGCTACTCGGCTGAACCCGTCGCCGCGTCACCGGCCTGGACGTGCGCGGCCATGGGCGAGGACGAACTCGCCGAGATCCTGGGTCAATCACCCAGCCGGCAGTGTGCCGCGACGTGGTCCTCGTGTTGGATCGCTTCGGCTTGGACGGATCGTCGTTGTTCGACCGCATGGACTCCAGCCCCTGAGGCTCTTCGCCGAGCGGCAAGAATGGTTTCATGTTCTCCTGGACGGTCGACCACTGCGCTTGCATCGACGACGGTCCGCTGCGCCGGGTCGAACGAGATGTGCCGGAACCAGGCGCCGGTCAGGTCCGGGTCCGGATCAGCTGCTGCGGCGTGTGCCGCACCGACCTGCACCTGGCCGAGTGTGACCTTCCACCGCGCCGGCCGGGAGTTGTGCCAGGGCACGAGGTCGTCGGCCGGGTCGAGGTGCTGGGTGCTCGTACTCAGCGATTCGCGATCGGGGATCGGATCGGCGTGCCGTGGCTGGGTGGCACGGACGGCACCTGCCGCTTCTGCCGGCGGGGTCAGGAGAACCTCTGCCTCACGCCCAGCTTCACCGGCTGGGACTGCGATGGCGGGTACACCGACGCCTGCGTGGCCGACGAGGCATACGCCTACCAGCTACCCGACTCGTTTACCGATGAGCAGGCCGCGCCGCTGCTGTGCGCAGGCATCATCGGCTATCGAGCCCTGCTCTGCGCCGCGGTCCCACCGGGTGGCCGGCTGGGCATCTACGGCTTCGGCGCGAGCGCCCTCCTCACCGCGGTGGTAGCCCTGAACCTGTGGCTGCGCGTGCATGTTCTGACTCGCGGCGCGAACAACCGCACACTGGCGGCCCAGGTCGGCGTCGACTCGGTCGGCGACGCCACCGACACACCGCCCGAGCCTCTCGACGGCGCGATCCTGTTCGCGCCCGCCGGTGAGCTCGTGCCGGTGGGGCTGCGCGCGCTGGAACGCGGCGGCACCCTCGCCGTGGCCGGTATTTGGCTGTCGGACATACCCAGCTTGAACTACAACGACGAGCTGTTCCTCGAGCGCCGGCTGCGCAGCGTCACCGCCAACACCCGCCAGGACGGCGAGGAATTCCTGCGCCTGGCTTCGCGATTCGGCATCCGGGCCAGAACGGTCGGCTACCCGATGGCCGAGGCGCCGACCGCGCTGGCCGACCTCAAGCACGGCCGGTACAGCGGCGCTGCGGTACTGCACAACTGACGAGCGTGGCTGCGCCGGGTCGCCCGGCAGTACCGTGAATCACCGGTATGGAAAGACAGACGCCTCTTCACCTGGAGTGCATCATGGCGATCGCGACCATCAACCCCGCCACGGGCGAGACACTGAAAACGTTCGATCCGCTCAGCGGAGCCGAGATCGAGGACCGACTCGAACGAGCCTCCCAAGCGTTTGCGTCCTACCGACGCACGAGCCTGTCCGACCGGGTCGGTTGGCTGCGCGCCGCGGCTGATGTCCTCGACGCGGACATCGAGCACGTGGCCGCGCTGATGACGACCGAGATGGGCAAGACGCTTGCCGCGGCCAAGGCAGAGGTGGCCAAGTGCGCCACCGCGTTGCGGTTCTTCGCCGAGCAGGGCCCTGGGTTCCTCGCCAACGACCCGGCCGACGCCGAGGCGGTTGGCGCGAAGCAGGCATACGTCGTGTACCAGCCGATCGGCGTGGTGCTGGCGATCATGCCGTGGAACTTCCCGCTGTGGCAGGCGATGCGGTTTGCCGCACCGGCCCTGATGGCGGGCAATGTGGGCGTGCTCAAGCACGCCAGCAACGTCCCGCAGACCGCGTTGTACATGGAGGAGCTCTTCCGCAAGGCGAGATTCCCTGCTGACGTCTTCCAGACGCTGCTCATCGGCGCGGACCAGGTCGAGAAGATACTGCGCGACAAGCGCGTCGCCGCAGCCACGCTCACCGGCAGCGGCCCGGCCGGCCAGTCCGTGGCCGCCATCGCCGGCGCCGAGATCAAGAAGACCGTCCTCGAACTCGGCGGCAGCGACCCGTTCATCGTCATGCCCTCGGCCGGCCTGGAGAAGGCGGCCGAGGTCGCAACGACCGCCCGGTGCCAGAACAACGGGCAGAGTTGCATCGCGGCCAAGCGCTTCATCGTGCACGAGTCGGTAGCCGATGAATTCGAGCGCTTGTTCGCAGACAAGCTGCACGCTCTTACGCTCGGCGATCCGATGGACGACAAGACGAAGGTCGGCCCGCTGGCAACCGAACAGGGACGCCAGGACGTCGAGGAACTCGTCGCCGACGCGCTCGACAAGGGTGCTCGGGCGGTCGTCGGCGGGCATCGCCCGGACGGACCCGGCTGGTACTACCCGCCCACGCTGATCACCGGCATCACCAAGGACATGCGCATGTACCGCGAGGAGGTCTTCGGGCCGGTCGCCTCGCTGTACCGGGTCCCGGACTTCGACGCCGCCATGGAGCTGGCCAACGACACCGACTTCGGACTCGGCTCCAACATCTGGACCGACGATGAGAGCGAGCGGGAGCGCTTCGTCCAGGAGATCCAGGCCGGCATGGCGTTCGTGAACGGGATGACGACGAGCTATCCGCAACTGCCATTCGGCGGCGTCAAGACCAGTGGCTACGGCCGGGAGCTCACGGTGCACGGCATGCGGGAGTTCCTCAACATCAAGTCGGTGTGGATCGGCCCGGACAGCCACGGCTGAGGCTTGGTGGTCCACCACTTAGGCCTTGCGGCGCAGCAGTTCGATCACCGCCGTGATGTCCTGATCGGCCAGCCCG